>CAYUNU010000048.1:0-5635 GCA_964446195.1 uncultured Porphyromonadaceae bacterium
CCGGCAATACCTAAAAGCTGGCAAAACCTATCATTCAAAACTCTAAGGACTGAAGGGGGCTTCCTTTTCTCTGCTGAGATGAGAGAAGGAAAGGTTGTTTCAGTCACTATTGAGGCTACTGTTGATGGGGTTTGTAAACTGTTGAACCCGGCCGATAATTCAATTAGGGAGATTGAGATGGGTGCTGGGGAAGTTGTGGTTTTGGCGTTTTAGGGGGACGGTGTTTGTCGTCAGCATATTCCGGCTTAGTAATAACCTAAAGTTAAAGTGAAAGCGTTGCTTGGGTTTGATTCGAATAACTCATTATATAAATCCATTCAACTTTTAAAGTCTTAAAGAAGCTCTTTGAACTGTCACAGGAAAATTAACTTATGACATATTAATAGTAGGAGGCCTAAATACCCCTTAACTATGGCTAAGTTAATAGTTAAAAATAATTGCTATATTTGTAATAACTTATGATATTTTGATAGTTAGCCTTGTAAATGGATGTTAACTGCGCTTATCATAGTAATTAAATTAGCAAGATGATGGATAATTGGTTGTTTTTAACAGAAAATGAAATCTTGGTTGAAATAGGTAAAAGGCTCAAGAATATACGATTGCAGCATAATTTAACTCAGAAAGAATTGAGTAGAGACGTTGGCTTAAGTGTATCTACAGTCAGCCTTATTGAGCAAGGCAATTCAACGACAGTTGAGAGCTTGATTAGAATACTTATAAGATTAAATCGAATTAAAGAATTAGAATCAGTATTTAGAGTGGGGGAAAATTTGGAATTGAAGTTGAAATTTGAAAAAGCAAAATTAAGAACTGAGAGAAAAAGAGCATCAGGAAAAATCAAATAGGTATGATAATAGAAGTTAAGTTGTATGGAGAGCAATTGGGGACAATAGAGTGGAATGATAGTTTGGGCAGCTCTACCTTTCAATATAGCAGTAATGCATTTTTTGGTGGAATCGAACCTTCTCCGATAATAATGCCAAAGCAAGAGAGAGTTTTTATAACGAATCGTGATCATATCAATTTTCATGATTTGCCTTATCTTTTATCAGATTCAATGCCGGATGATTTTGGCAATGTTATGATGAAGGAATGGTTAAGGCAGAAACAATTGTCATATGATGAGATCAATCCAGTTGACAGATTAAGCTATGTGGGAAAAAGAGGCATGGGCGCTTTAGAATTTGAGCCCATTAATCATACGGAGAATAGTAATTATCAGGTTAATATTGGCGAATTATTAGGTGTGGCAAGAAAAGTTCTGGAGGGGAAGGAAGAAACATTTTATATTGATTTAGATAAAGATAGTCTAAGTGATATTTTAAGAATCGGATCTTCGGTTGGTGGAGCCAGAGCAAAAGCTTTGATAGCAATTAAAACAGGTTCTGATGATAACATTGAAGAGATTAGGCCGGGTGATATTATGCAGCCCGAAGGCTACTCATATTGGCTTCTGAAAATTGATGGGGCAAATGAAAAAACACTAGGGGAAGGGAAGGGGATTGGTAAAATAGAATTTGCTTATTACAAATTAGCCAGAGAAGCCGGAATTGATATTTCTGAAAGTACTTTATTTGAAGAGAACGGCAGATTCCATTTTTTAACCAAACGTTTCGATAGAACTGATGATGGTGAAAAGATCCATATGCAGAGTCTGGGTGCATTAGCCGGGATTGACTATAGAATTCAAAAAGCCAGTAGCTACGAAACTTTATTTAGGGTTATGAAAAGGCTAAGACTTCCTTATTACCAATTTGAACAACAATACAGGAGATCCTTATTTAATGTCGTTGCGAGAAATCATGATGACCATGTAAAGAACTTCTCCTTTCTAATGAATAAAGAAGGTAAATGGCAAATATCTCCTGCTTATGATATTACTTTTCAGTATAAGTCAGGTGGCACCTGGACTAATACTCATCAATCTTCTATTAATGGTAAATTCGATGATTTTATAAGAGATGATTTACTAAGCTTTGGTAAAGCATTTGGCATCAAGAAGGCCAATCATATTCTGGATGAAGTTATAGGGGCAGTCCTGAAATGGCCTAAAATTGCAGCAGAATTAGACATACCTAAACGAGAAATTGAGATAATTAGTAAAAACCTCAGGACAAATCTATAAGTCCAATAGTAGGATTAACTCTCCTTCTAAAACAAAATATTTTCCAAAATCAAATCAGACAAAGAAACCATGCCGATAAACTCTCCATTTTCTTCAACTGGTGCCATTCTTAAGCCAATTTTCACGAGCATATTGGCAACGTAGATCACATCCATTTTGGCAGGGATGCAAATGACTGGTTTAGTCATGATTTCAAATACATTGACTTCTTCGGAAGTTTTATCAGGAATAATTATTCCTCTTACTAAATCATGTATATCCAAAATCCCATAGGCATCAAGTGGGTCGCGTTTTTTTACGATCAAGGCTTCCACCTTTTCCTTACGCATTATTTCAACTGCCTCTTTTGCAGTGGCCATCCCATCGACAAAGACCAACTTTTTGGCCATGACTTCCTTTGCACTCTGGTAGCTTCTCTTATGCATTTTCTTATTCTTTTAGGTTAAAAGTACTTTTCTCGTGCTTGATCCTTGAATTTCTTCATCTGACTGTCAAGGCCACAAACGTGTTCAATAGGTAAGACAAATGCAATGCCAGTTCCAGGTTCGTCGAATTGACCTGCTGTCTTTATTACTTGCATCAATTTCTCTACCACATGTTCCTCCACCAGAAAAACGATGATATCGGTCTGATCTTCAATGCTCAGGCCAAAGAATGATTTTGCTTCATGAATCCCTGTACCTCGTGCAGGAATAATGGTGGCTCCGGTAGCTCCCGCATCCTTCATGGCATCCACTACCTTGTCCGAAGTGCTTGGCTTAACAAAAGCCATAATTAGTTTAAACTGCATCCTTCTTAAGTTTTGATTTTGTCAATTTTGTTTTCAATTCAATAATTTGACCATATCCTAATACGGCAACGATTGGGAATAAGCTGGCAAAAGCAATGAGTCCGAAACCATCGATGGCCGGGTTCCTTCCGGGCACAGCACTAGACAATCCTAATCCAAGCGCTGCAACCAATGGAACCGTTACTGTAGAGGTAGTTACTCCTCCTGAATCGTAAGCCAATGCAATTAGTTTCTTTGGGGCAAAAATAGTTTGAATAATTACAATTATATATCCAACCATGATGTATATATATAAGGGGGTTCCCGTAACGATACGAAAGGTTCCCAGAGCTAAGGCAAAGGCTACTCCAATCGCGACTGTTGCTCTCAAGATCAGGGGACTAATTGACCCGGCAGAAACCTCTTCTGCCTTTATAGCTACAGCAATCAGGGATGGTTCAGCAATGGTAGTAGAAAACCCTATTAATGCAGCAAAGATATAAATCCAATAATAGGACCACCAGGGGATCAGAATGCCATTAGTCACTCCAATAAACTCAGGATCTGATAATTGAACTGCCATTATGTTGCCTACAGGGAACAGAGCCTTCTCTAATCCCATTAGAAACATACTAAGTCCAAGTACTACATAAATACCACCTTGGATAACTCTTTTTAAATGTGGGATAGGTTGTTTTAAGATAACAATTTGAAAAAACACAATCAAGACAACGATAGGAGTTACATCTCTTAGAGAATACAAAAAAGTAACCATAAAATCTCTCAGAAGCTCTATCATGATCGTTTCACATTTCAAAACCAGAATAATCCATAAGCCATCACAAAAATCATCGGTAACAATGATGCAAAAGCGATAAGACCAAATCCATCGATTAAAGGACTTCTACCTTTTATGACGTTCGCAAGACCTACACCTAAAGCAGTAACCAGTGGTACTGTAATAGTTGATGTGGTAACACCTCCTGCATCATAGGCTAAGCCAATAATCTCTTTAGGTGCTATAATGGTCATTAACATTACAAGAATATATCCACCAATAATCAGGAAATATAGTGGCCAGCCTTTTAGAATTCTTAAAACTCCGATCACAATGGCCAATCCGACAGAGAAAGCAACACACAACCGCAAACCAAGGGCATATGCATTCAGAACTTTTTGATTGTCCTCAATCAATCCCGCTGATGAAGAAATGTTAGAAGCCTCTTTCGCTACCGCGATTAATGCAGGCTCTGCAATTGTAGTTGAAAATCCTAGTGCAAAGGAAAAGAGGAGTAGCCAAACGATGCTCCCTTTTTTTGCCAATGCATAAGCTAATGTCTCCCCAATGGGGAAGAGACCCATTTTAAGTCCCTCAATGAAAAGCATCAGGCCAATAATGACAAATATTACTCCTATTATTACCTTACCAATGTCGGGGAAAGGCTGTCGGATAACGACAACCTGAAAGAACACCACAACTATAATCAAAGGCACAAGATCCTTAACTGCTTCCGTTAGCTTATGAAGTATGCCCTTTATCCGAGGGTAGCTTATCATGCCTCATGAATTTTTGTACTAATGTACTATTAAAAACGGCAAAAGAGGATTGTTTAGCCGGTGAGTGCCCTTTGTCAAAAAATACATTCAGCTTTATAATAGCCTGGGATTAACTAATGATATGTTAATAGTTTATTCTATCGTGCAAAAAACTTTGCCGAAATTTCCTCCTTTGCAATATCATTCGACTCCCAGGAAATTTCAATTCCCTTGCCTCCCAGATGCTGGAAGTAATGGAATTCGACCGGATGAAAGCCTTTTTCAAGTGCTACAGTAAAAGTCTTTTCACCCATCCCGTGAATGCCATCATAATCAATAACCTGTTCACCATCCAGGAATAAGCGGCCCCCATCATCAGAGGAAACATAAATTTTGTAAACAGCACTTGCCGGAACATTCAGATATCCCTTAAAAACCATTCCGAAATCAAACTCCTTACCTCTGGATGGGCTCAAGTCAATTTTTCCTGATGTCACTGTTCTGACAGGTTTTTCTTTTGAGAAATCAGGAATATTTTCCCAGGCTCCTTCATAATATTTGCAACTCAGTCCGGGAGTAGTGGTTTTAGACACAGAGGCAGTAGGAGTAACCTTTTCAAGTTGGTATTCGCTGATTCTTGATTTATTTCCATCTTCCCAAACGGCGATGGCTTTAAGAGTGCTTGTGTTGGTAATTGTGAAGGCAGAGGTGAATTTCTCTGAAGTCTCATCCGGGTCAGATCCATTAAGAGTGTAATGAATTATTGCACCTTTAGCCGGGGTTTCCAGATCAATTGTATAAGTTTCAATAAACTTTGTGATATCAGATTTTAAGCGTGGGGCGAGATATCCGGCATGTGCTCTGGCAATATTTTCAATACCCATTTTTACCTCAAAGCGGTCGTAAGTCATAAGCCCGTTTGTTTCAGTCTCAACATCTGTTGTTTGGGTGTAAACTACTGCACTTAAACCTGGGTCTTCTACCAGTTTAAATACCTCCTGATAGAAATTCTCATACTTACTCACCAGAGCTTCCACATTATCCATTTTCTCATAGCCCCAATTCTCAGCTTGCCACATGTGATCTTTAACCATCAGCCCTAATCCTCCGAATTCGCCAAGAACAATAGCCCTGTTTTCCTCAGCTTTTGGAGCAGCTGGCTCAGGATAGTGGTGGATATCAAGAATATCACCTACTCCTTT
>CAYUNU010000048.1:5735-14574 GCA_964446195.1 uncultured Porphyromonadaceae bacterium
TTATTGCCCCCATTTGGCATATCCTGCCATACTAATAATCCAAGCTTGTCTGTCCAGTAATAAAACCTCCTGGGCTCAACTTTTACATGTTTTCTAAGCATGTTAAAGCCCATCTCTTTTGTTACATTAAGGTCATATACCATTGCTTCCTCGGTTGGAGCTGTGTATAAACCATCAGGCCAAAATCCTTGATCCAATGGACCATTCTGAAAAATAAACTCATTGTTGAGCATCATCCGAGTTATACCATTTTCATCCTTTCCAAGTGAGGTTTTGCGCATCCCGAAATAGCCTTTCACCTTATCCAGCTTACCGTTTTTTCTTTTCAGACTGATATTTAAATCATAGAGGAAGGGGTCATCAGGAGACCAAAGTTTGGCGTCAGGAATCTTAATTGTTCCAGGTTCGCTGTTCTCCAGTTCTATCGAGCCAATGAGCTTATTCCCATCCATTACTACTGCTTCAATATCATCGGATGAGTTTAGATTTTCACAGTTAACCCGGATGGTGATTGTATTTTTGTCTATATCAGTAACCACTTCATAATCTTCGATGTAGCTTTTGGGGACCTTCTCAATCCATACTGTTTGCCAGATACCTGAGGAGGGCGTGTACCATATCCCCCGAGGATTGGATGTCTGTTTGCCAACAGGCTGGAAGCCTTCTGTTGATGGATCCCAAACTGAAACCCATAACTCATGTTTCTCTCCTGCGTCGATATACTTTGTGATATCAATGCTGAAGGGATCATATCCTCCTTTGTGTTCTCCTACTTTTTTGTCATCAATAAAAACCTGAGCGTACCAGTCAACTGCTTCAAAATTTAGCATGATACGATCCGACTTCAACCTGGAGTTAATTTGGAGAGTTCTTTTATACCAGATCAAGTCATTTTTATCAACCCTCTTCATTACTCCTGATAAAGCAGATTCGATTGGAAATGGAACAAGTATAGTACCATCCATCGTTTCAGGCCTCTCATCTTTAACACCTGTAATAGCGTATTCCCAAACCCCATTGAGGTTTTTCCAGTTGGTCCTCTTCATCTGTGGACGTGGATATACATCCCAGGTATTAGACGGGTCAACCTGATCGGCCCATCTGGTCATTATTGGGGCTTTTTTCATTTCCCATGTTAAGCTTTCTTGCTTCTGACATCCTGAGAAAATTAGAACCATCGGTAAAATGACGGCAATGATGAGGCTTTTGTTTGGGTTCATAGTTTGTTCTGTTTATCCGTTATCTGCTTATCCTATCTTTGTTTACTTGCGTGTTTTTGGGACTTCTCTATTACCATTTATTAAAATTAAGATGTTTGGTATAAGATCCATCTGTCAGGCTATCCATTTCTCGAGTGCCTAATAATTGATTATATACTCCTTTTGTGTTGTAGCTTGAGAACAGTCCAAGGCCATTTGTAATATTAGTGAAACTTGCACCACGATAATCATCTGTAATTTTGTCTATCTCATTGTAGCTTTTTACTGCTCCGTCACTGGTTAGGATAATAAAATCAATATCATTAATTTTTCTCCAATGAACTTCAGGATCAGGTTGTATAGCAGCCCTGATCTGAGAATAGAAGTTTTCGGGCCTGAAATAATAGGAGTAAAAGGCTCTGGAGCTACCTGATAAGCTAGTCTCATTAACCTGAATTCCCTTCAGTACCCAGAAAGTTTCTGCTTCTCTTTCTTCTCCACTAAAAAGGATTTCCCGGTACCTCATTACAACTTTTATTTCAAAATAGGAGTCTGGTGAATCGTGGGTCCATTCCATATAGAAGGGATATTCTCCAAAGAAGTATACTTTTTTGAAATTACCGCTTGGGTTTACTATTTTTGGTTCTGATTTTAACCGTGTAATTGATTCGGTAAGCTCAGCCTGACCGGGGATCTCAACCTGGATTACAAGATCTATCTCGAATGGTATTCCGGCTTCGGCAAGAATTTCCGGCCTCAGGCGAATGGATGTGAAATCTGTTTCATATACTATGTTGGGCGTCTTTGCAAAAATTCCTTCTTCACGCGCTTCAATTTCCTTTGGTAGTAATTCAACCCTATCTATCGTTTTACCATTAAACCTCCGACTTTCCAGAAATACCCTGGCATTATTATAGTAAATCGAATCTGCATTTTGGGCATAGCTGTATGCATTGCCGGGGCCGATAAAGCTTTTTGTTAACCTGATCTGGTAAAGGCTGTCCTGAGGATTGATAACCCCATAAACCACCGGAGTAGGGTTTGATATTATATGTGGTTTAAAATCAGAGGAACACGATAGGGGCAGTGCACATAAAATCAGGATATATAAGCATTTAAATATACTGCCGTTTCTCATATTATTGTCTTGAGTTTGCGAAGTTAATACATGTACCAGGCAAAACAAAAATTAGACCATGGGATAGACGTATGCTTAGAAGAATTTATAGATCTTCTGGATTTTCTCTTCCAGCTCATTTAATCCAAAAGCTCTAACTAACCTGAATTGCTCTTTCCCGTCGGCAAAAAACAATACGGTAGGCATGTTGAAAACGGTATGCTGTCCTGCAAATTCCGGAATGTCTTCCAGGTTTACATATAGTGAACTTACTTTTTTGTATTTTTTCAATAGTTCTTCAACCTTGGGCAATAGTGATAGACACACATTGCATTTTGGCTGTGAGCAATAAAGCAGAACCAGCGAACGTGAGGCCAGAGTAGCGTCAATTTCCAGATAATCAGCGGCAGTTTCCATTCTTTTTGTGAATTGATTTTCTAAGTTTTATAAAAACATTGCAGAAGGATAAAGATAGAAAAATCGTAATTTTACGGGAAAGAAATAGTTATGAAATTAAGGGTCGTTTATTTGTTGGTTTTTCTCTCAGGTGTATTGATTGTTCAAACGTCCTGTACGTCTGATGTAAGAAAGAAAGCTGAGGCACGATTAGATCAGGCTAAAAACCTTTATGAGGAAAAGCAGTACGAACGGGCACTTCTTGTACTCGATAGTATTCAATCATGGTACCCCGAGGAGTATGCCGTTCTTTCACAGGCCATGGAATTGCAAAAAACTGTTGCACTTGAGTACCATCAAGGCTTTATCAATCAGGCAAGTCAGCTCTTAGAAAAAACCGAAGCACAGGTAGAAGCTCTAACAAAAAACTTCTATTTTGCCGAAGGGAGTGGCAATCACCCGGGACTTTACGAGCATAAACGGCAAACAGTAAGGAATTCATGGAGCAGGAGTTTTTTAAAGGTAAATATTACTGAGGACGGCGATTTTTGGATTTCATCAAAGTATTATGGTAAAACCTGGCTGGATCATTTTTGTGTGAAAGTATATGATCGCGATATTCAAATTTTCTCAGATACAATACCCCTAGGTCATCCTGATAATCATAAACTAATGGATGGAGATGATAAGTGGGAAACAATAGATTACCGGAATGGATCTGATGGTGGAATGGTGGGGTTTATTATCGAAAATATGGATCGGAATTTAAAAGTTCGGTTCACCGGAAAGAAGCATTATTACATCGTTATGGAGACTTTCGATAAGGAAGCAGTGAGGGACGGAATGAAATTGGCACAGGTTTTGAATGAGGTAAGTGACCTCAGGGAAAAGATCGAAAAACATAGTAAGAAACTACGAGTCTTGGGAATCTCTGGGGAACAATAAAAGTGTTCACCACATAATTGCCAAAGTCATGAAAACTAAAAAAGTAAAATTCGGAAAATACCTGGCTCTTTCCATCCTGATACTTCCATTTGTACTTGTTTCATGTGAAGAAGAAACCCTCGATCTTCGGGATGAAATTCTGGGATACTACGATTATGATATCAAAGCTTATATCGATACCGGCGAAGAGCTGGTGTACATTGGCGATGAGCCGGGACATTACGATGTGACCGGAACAGCCCTGGTGGCTAAAAACCCGGATTATAATGATATGATCGATTTCTGGGATGGGCCGGATTTGCTTTTTCAGGGTATGGATCTTCAGGAGAATGATAATACTATATCATTTGATATCCCCTTGCAGGAGTTTTGGGCCGGTCCCGTACCTGTTGTTATTAGAGGGTATGATAACTGGAATGTGAATGGTGTTCCCTACCATGGAGCTTATATTTATAAAGATGAAGTCATTGAGATCGGCATGCTTGCAGAAGTAATGGATATTGAATCCGATCTGGTGCTGATATTTACTGCGTGGAGGAATTAGATTGTGATAAATGTAGGGGTTGACACATAGGACAACCCCTACAATACTATTCTACACCTGTTTCAATTTCCACTTGCCTCTTCTGAAGAGAATAATGGCAAGGATGGTCATTATGGTTTCTGCAATTACAATTGCCACGTAAACGCCGTTTTGTTCCATGCCTATTCTGGTTGCCAAAAACCAGGCTAGTGGAATTTCTATTAACCAAAAACTCACTAAGTTTATTTTGGTTGGTGTCATTGTATCACCAGCACCATTAAAGGACTGAACCATTACCATACCAAATCCGTACATCACAAATCCATAACTCATAATTCTCAGGCAGGCTGCTCCACTCTCAACAACAACGGCATCCTGAATGAATAATCTGATGAAGAATGATGGGGCCATAATAAAAACAACTCCCATTAATCCCAGGAATATTGCATTTATCCTTCCGGTAGTCCAAACAGCTTGTTCAGCCCTTTCAGGCTTTTTGGCACCAAGATTTTGTCCCACCAGAGTTGCTGCGGCATTACTTATACCCCAGGAAGGTAAAAGAGCGAAAATTATTACCCTGATTCCAATGGTATAGCCTGCGACTACCTCACTTCCGTAAGTTGCCACAATTTTCATCAAGCCTATCCAGCTGGTAGTGGCAATAAGCGATTGACCAATTCCTCCAAGACTGAGTCTGATAATTTTAGCAATGGTCTTAAACCTCAGTACCATATCTTTCGCGGTAATCTTAACTCTGTGTTTACCACTTGATAAAAGATAGAACTGATAGGCTACAGCGATACCTCTTCCAATAGTGGTTGCTGTTGCTGCTCCTGCAACTCCTAACTCAGGGAAAGGTCCATACCCAAATATTAGCATAGGATCCAGGATAATGTTGATGATATTGGCAATCCATAGTACTCGCATGGAAATGGCAGCATCTCCTGAACTTCTGAAAATAGCGTTAATGATAAACAACATCATTATAACACCATTAGCTCCCAGCATAATTCTGGTGTAGCCTGCATATTCAGTTTGCATTTGCTCCGTACCTCCCATCAGAGCTAAAAGATCCGACGCAAAAATGACTCCTGGCACAGCAATAAAGAGAGAAACAATAATTCCAGTGACAATTGCCTGAAATGCGGCCTTTGCTGCTTTTTCAGGATCCTTTTCGCCTATCCTTCTGGATACTAGGGCTGTAGTGGCCATGCTTAAGCCTATTGCCAATGAGTAAACTATGGTAACCAGAGATTCAGTGATTCCCACTGTGGCAACTGCATCCGCTCCGAGTTTTGAAACAAAGTAGATGTCAACTAAGGCAAACACCGACTCCATGATCATCTCAAGAACCATTGGAATGGACAATAGAAATATCGCCCTGCCAAGCTTTCCTTCTGTGAAGTCTTGTTCAGTTCCTGAGATTGCCTCCCAGGTATCCTTTCTTAATTGTTTAAATTTCAATTGAATAATACGATTTGTCTTTGAGACTTTCAAAGATATTATTTTATAAAACATTTCGTTTTCGTTTTCTGTGATGTAACAAATATTTGTGATCTCCATTTTTCATTCTTTCAAAGCAAATTCTTGAATTGGGGGAAAATGTTACCCCGACGATTAAGTTCATTTCAGTTCTCATTTTTTCTAATGTTTAGTTTATAAAAAGGGTTAATAAATGGTTTAATTAATTGATTTGCAGGGTGAGATAGACGCGAAATCTGCCAATGGCGATATCTGCCTAAGCCGCCTCAATTAGTAGTATGTTGTATTGAAATGTTTGGGAAATCCTATTCAGTCAGATACTAACACACCACATCCTGCGGGGGGCAGAACGTAAACACATTGGTGTTTGATATTAGCATATTAATTTTCATCCGACTAAATCTTTGAGCTGCGAAGATAAAATGAAATTGTGGAAAAACAAAAACTTCCCCTTTCCTGGTTTAAGGAAAGAGCCTGTCCCGGACTTGATCCGGGAGGATTGAGAGGATAGGTTAACACTGATAAAAGTGAATTTTACTGTAACTTAGATCTTCCCAAAACGTCAAATACTTATATATAACTTCTCCTCCCATGCGAAAATTTATAATTCTTCTATCTATCCTGATGTTAACCATTTCTGGCACTCAGGCGCAAAAGATCCTCAAAAACCCGCTATCTGAAAGGATAACCGAGTATGATATGCAGGTAAAACTGGATACTGAAACAAAGAAAATTTATGGTGACATGATTCTTAAGTGGAAAAATCCCTCTCAGGATACCGTAAGTGACCTGCAGTTTCATATGTATTTAAATGCATTCAAAAATGATAAATCAACAATGATGACTGAGGGTAGCTCCTTCCTAAAAGAAGAAGATAGCTGGGGTTGGGTCGAGATTGAATCTTTACTTGATGCGGACGGGAATGATCTTAAAGCCGGAATGCACATGAGTTTCATCGCAATTCCGAGTTTTATGCTAACCATAGTCTTTATGAAGTTGATGTAACTCTTCCTGAAGATTATGTTGTTGGTAGTGGAGGTGTTTTGCAAAACGAAAAACACAACGGTGATGGAACAAAAACTGTTTCCTTAAGAGCCGAGGATATTGTTGATTTTGCCTGGACTGCCTCACAGGATTATCTGGTTTTTGAAGATAAGTGGGAGCACGTTGACATCAAATTCCTTTGTCACCCCGAACATGCATATCAGGCAGAAAGACATATAGCTTCTTTAAAACATGCTCTTCAATATCTAAACGATCATGTTGGCCCATACCCCTGGAATCATGTAACATTTATCGGGCCACCACAAAAGGGATCTGCTGCCGGTGGTATGGAATATACAACCATATTTACGGCTGGAACAATATGGGGTTTGCCGGAAGGTATACACATGCCTGAGTTGGTCACAATTCATGAATTTGGCCATTCTTATTTTATGGGAATCCTGGCTACTAATGAATTTGAAGAGCCTTGGATGGATGAAGGGATGAACACATACTGGGAAGGTAGAATTATGGATTATGCCTATGGAGCTAAGTCTGGCGTTTTTGATACGATCGCTCACATGGATTACTACCGGAAAGTTGGGCGATGTTGAATTTGCCCGGTTTACTTACTTAATGCTCCCTAATCCCAAAATAGCCGATGCATTTAGGGCATCCTGGGAGTTCCCTCATGGGACTTATGGTTCAGTTATTTACCAGAAAACAGCTACCTGGCTGCATATGCTTGAGAGGATGATCGGCCAGCCGGTAATTGATGAAATATTCAAACGCTTCTACGATAGATGGGGTTTCAAACATCCAGGTTCACAGGACTTTATTGATATAGTGAACGAAGTGGTTAAAGAATACCATGGTGATAAGTTTGGAGAGTCTATGGATTGGTACTTCGATCAATTTCTTAAATCAGGAAAAATGATGGATTATGGAGTAGTTGGAATAAGCGTTAGAGGTGATAAGAAAAAGGGTGGGCTTTACGGAGAATCTTCAAATATGGAATTTCGTGAGTCGGAAACTGTAAAGGATTTTTATAAATCAACAGTTAGAATGGAAAGGATGGAGGAAGCGATTGCCCCGGTTGAGATACTTGTTCATTTTGATAATGGTGAGGAGATACTTGAGAAATGGGACGGTAAAAGCTGGACCCACGACCTGGTTTATGAAAGGCCCGAAAAAGTTCTATGGGCCCAAATCGACCCTGATATGAAAATGCTGATGGATGCCAACCTGATGAATAATTCATATACACGAGAGCCATCAAAAGCTAGTGCTGTGAAATACTCAGGGAAATTCCTTTTCCTCATCCAGAACATTATGCAATTTGTAAACATCTTCAATTAAAAAATCAGGACATGAAAATCATAAAATCATACAAATCAGGCTGGGCAGTTTCTCTTAATTCAAAAAGGATGACCAGCTTAATATATTTAGTTTATCTGATCCTGGCTTTGTTGCTTGTTCTTCCATTCTACGGCTTATTCAATTCCGTTGCCGGTGCAAGTTTGCTTCCTGATGAATTGCTGAAAGATTTTGATGCGACAGCCTTCGGTGAGTTTTTAAGGAATGGGGGAGCAGCATTCAAATTCTATCTTAAGGGATTATTCCCTTGGATGATACTGTTTCTTGTATTGGGGGTGTTTTTTCAAGGCGGTATAATATTCTGGGTAAGTAATGACCGTGGACGCTTTTCGACAAAGGAATTTATTGGTAAATGTGTAGCGTACTTCTGGCCCTTCGCTAAAACATGTTTTTATACTCTGATTATTCAGATCCTTTTTGCTGTTGTGGTTTATCTACCTGTTTCAATAATTGTTGGTAGGGATAATCTAGCAGATGATTATATTGGAAAAACTGTGATCATTGGAATAACAATTCATCTTATTCTCCTAATATATGGAACAATGATAGCTGAATACACCCGCTTTTTCATTTACAGAACGGGCAAAACAAAAGTTCTAAAAGCTCTTTGGAAAGCAATAAAATTCATATTCAAAAAAACATTTAAGCTATTTGGAATGTACCTCATGTGGGTTGTTGTTCCACTTGCCTTATTCATAGCTTTTTATTTCATCAGGATAAACTGGACTGTTGATAGTGGTTTAATGATTCTTTTGTTATTACTGGTTCAGCAAGTATTCGTTTGGCTCAGGTTTTTACTAAAAATTCAAAAAACCA
>CAYUNU010000049.1:0-2690 GCA_964446195.1 uncultured Porphyromonadaceae bacterium
TGATCTGATTGATCTTGGTACCATTGGTTTGGACAGTATATCCAAATTGTAAATTCTCTACCTTCTCTTGAGGTTTGCCATTGATATATACTTGATTATTAATAACCTGTATGCTGTCCCCATGAATTCCTACACATCTCTTAATGAAATTTTCCCTTTTGTCAACAGGCCTGGAGACTATTCTTCCAAACCTGGCTTCATCATTCCAGACTCTTTCCCGGCCTACTTCGCGAACCAGACTGTAATAGCTAATATTACTCTGAAATTCAGTACTTACTGTATCCCCTTCAGGATAATTAAAAACCACTACATCGTTATTTTTGATTTTTTGTAGTCCACCCAAGCGCCTGTAGTCCTTTTTTATCCAGGTGAGAAAAGAATTTTTATCCTTTGTAAGTGGTAAGGTGTGTTGCACGAGAGGGAAGGATAGGGGAGTCTGAGGTACTCTCGGGCCATAATGAACCTTGCTTACAAAAAGGTTGTCTCCGATAAGGAGCGATTTCTCCATTGAAGCAGTTGGTATATTGAAATTCTGAAAGAAGAAAATATTGATAAAAGTTACTGCAACCAAGGCAAAAATCAAGGCATCCAGCCATTCAACCACAGTATTGTTTTTCTTGTTACGTTTCTTCCAAAAAGCCCAGTTAACTTTCTTCGTTAAATACATGTCAACCAGAACAGGTATCCCAAGTAACCACCAATAATTGTTTAACCATACAACCCAAAGAATATATAGGGTAAGTACAATTCCAAATTTAATCCATTGTTTTCGAGAGAAATTCTTCATCCTTTATCATTTTACTAAATCAAACATCCTGTCAAGGTTAATTCGCCTGTTTTTTCCATGACGGGCAGACAAAGATAAGCAAATAAACCATGGCTTGCCGATGATATGGTCTTCAGGAAGAAAACCCCAATGTCTTGAGTCACGCGACATATGTCTGTTATCACCTACAACAAAATAATAATCCATTTTAACTTTGTATTGCTTTGAAGCAATGTTATTTATATAGATTACGCTATCTTTTATGGATAGCAAATTCCCTTCATAATTGCGTATCAGTCTTTCATACAAACCGATGTTCTTTATGTTAAGATTAAGCATTTCCTGCTTGCGTGGAACAATTACCGGGCCAAAATGATCTACATTCCATTTATAATGTGGATTATGAGGGAAAACCTGAAAGTTTGCAAATGATTCGTTCTGTGAAATTTTGCGAAGAATTGAAACTCCATATCTTATTTTTATTTTTTCTGCGTTTTTTGAGCTGAGTGAAATAATAAAACCATGCTCAGGCAGGAGTTGAAAGTCCCACGGATCTATATTAAATTCAAAAAATAGTTCATCAGGAATCTCATCTTCTTTCATTGATAGCAGATAGAGTTGCCGGGAAGCATAATGTTCAAAACTCAGCTTATTAATTAGTATTTTGCCTGCTTGGAAAGCAAGCGTATCACCCGGCAATCCTATACAGCGTGAAATTTCTATTTCTCGCTTGTCGACCGGTCGATAAATTACATGTCCAGAATTCAAGGATATATTTTTATTCTGATTTAACCTTTTTTCGGCATAATAGCTGATATTTTCGAGCCCGGATAAAACTGAATCACCTTCAGGGAAGTTATATGCCAATAGATTACCACGTTTTAAATTGCCTAATCCATTCAATCTGTGATAGGGTAAAGCGGGTTTTAGGCAATATGATGGTTTATTAGTGAAGGGCATGAACTGTTGAAAAAAGGGAAAGCTCAAAGGAGTCATTGGCAGTCTGGGGCCAAATTGAAGTTTTGAAATCAGGATATTATCTCCTGATTTTATTGTTGGCTCCATCCCATGGTTTCCAACATATACAGTACTTAGAAAAAAAATTCTAATAATAGCTGTGCTTATGGTTAGCCAGACTGTTATTTGTATCCAGTATGGGATAGGTCTCAAGCCAATAAAACTAGATAAATCCCATTTAATCAACTTAGTACAAGTAATGTCGATCAGGATTAATTCAAAAGTCCATATGAAGAACCAGCTGGTAAATAGACCAGTAAGGAATATTAGCAGGCTTATTGTTATGAACCAGAGCCAGCGCATTTTTTAGTTTTTATTTAGACAAGCAGGTCATCCATGTCGAATACGCCCTTTTTCCCAATAAGAAATTCAGCAGCAATCATTGCTCCATTAGCAAATCCTTGTCTGTTAAATGCTTCATGACGAATAGTGATTTTATCAATTTCCGACACATAATGAATTGAATGTGTTCCGGTAACCTGTCCCTCACGAATTGAAAATACAGGAAGGTCATTATGCTTTGAATATGGGTTTAATCGCCATGTTTTATAGTTAGTGTTTTCCGCTATAATATGTTCAGCCAGACTAATTGCTGTCCCACTTGGAGCATCTAGCTTATTTGTGTGATGGATTTCTTCTATATGTGCCTGATAATCAGAAAAACCATTCATCAATTCGCCTAGTTTTCTGTTTAATTTAAAAAATAGGTTCACTCCCAAGCTGAAATTTGATGCATAGAAAAAGGCTACATCATTTTCAATACAAGAATTTTTCACTAATTCAAATTTGTCTAACCAGCCTGTGGTTCCGCTAACTACCGGAACACCTTGTTTGAAAGCCTCCAAATAATTTTCAAATGCAGACTCAGGCCTGGTAAACTCAAAAGCAACATCTGCCATACGAAACA
>CAYUNU010000049.1:2700-10342 GCA_964446195.1 uncultured Porphyromonadaceae bacterium
ACGGGTCCGGGCGTGACGGTGACCATGACTGATGCGAGCCCGGAGGGCAATGAGGACGCCAACCCCGACGACCTGGTGATACACCAGCAGGACCTGCAAGCGGTGATCAACGCCATGTGGAGGGCCGGAGCCCAGGGGAAGCCTCCAAATAATTTTCAAATGCAGATTCAGGCCTGGTAAACTCAAAAGCAACATCTGCCATTCGAAACATATCAGAGTCAATTTCTTGTTTATTATCTTCGTCGATAATACAAACAACTTCGTGGCCATTGTTTCGAGCAACTTGATGAATCTCCCGACCCATCTTTCCATATCCTATTAGAGCGATATTCATTTTCTAGATTATAAATTAATTGATCTCATATAGCACAGACAAATCTGTTTCTTACCGTAAACTTAAAAAAAAAGGGGACATCTTAAGATATCCCCTTTTAAACACTATAGTAAATAAATCTATTTGACTACTTTTTTAACGACAGCTGTAAAAGCTTTTGGATGGTTCATGGCCAGATCAGCAAGAACTTTTCTGTTTAGTTCCAGACCGGCCTGGTTGACCTTACCTATAAAGTCTGAGTAGCTAACACCATTCTCACGGCAGCCAGCGTTGATTCTTTGGATCCATAATCCGCGGAATTCTCTCTTTTTGTTTTTACGATCCCGGTATGCATATGACAAGCCTTTGTCGCGTGCATTTTTAGCTACTGTCCAGACATTACTTCGAGCACCGAAGGCACCTCTGGTTTCCTTCAGGATCTTTTTTCTTCTTGCTCTGGCAGCAACTTTGTTTGTACTTCTTGGCATTTTTTTTCTTGTTTTTGAATGTAGGCGGCACTGCTTTGCTCTTAATGCTCTACACTCTGGTTTACACTAAATTTAACCTGTTTAAGGTATTACTTCATTGCTAACAAAAGCTTGATGTTATTCTCATCAGCTTTGTGAACTGTAGTGAAGTATCTCAAATTCCTCTTACGCTTAGTCGATTTTTTAGTCAGGATATGACTTTTGTAAGCGTGTTTCCTTTTGATTTTACCCGAGCCGGTGAGAACGAATCTTTTCTTCGCACCGGCATTTGTTTTCATCTTCGGCATTATTCTATTTATTTATAAAAGATATTATTTCTTTTTCTTAGAGGATATGAACATAGTCATCCGTTTGCCTTCCAACTTAGGTAATTGTTCTACCTTACCATCTTCTTCCAGATCTTGAGCAAATCTGAGGAGCAATATCTCCCCCTGTTCTTTGAAAAGTATCGACCGTCCTTTGAAGAACACAAATGCTTTAACTTTTGCACCATCTGCAAGAAATTTTTGCGCGTGCTTAAGTTTAAAATTATAATCGTGTTCATCTGTTTGAGGTCCAAACCTAATCTCCTTAACCACTACTTTGGTTTGCCTGGCTTTCAGTTCCTTTTGCTTCTTTTTCTGCTGATAAAGAAATTTGCTAAAATCTATAACCTTGCAAACTGGTGGGTCCGCATTAGGCGATATTTCAACAAGATCCAGGTCCATTTCATCGGCCAAAATCAAAGCATCCTGAATTCGCATAACCTGCGGTATTTCAATGTTTTCACCAACAACACGAACTGTTGGAGCCATGATCTGTTTGTTGACCTTAAACTTATGTTTTAGATCATCTTTTCGGGGAGTGTATCCTCGTCTGCCTCTGGGGTGATTTATGATTAATTCCTCCTATAATTAATTAGTACTAAAATTATTTATCTCTTTTAAGTAGTTCTTCAACTTCTTTTCGGACTAACTGGCCAAATTCTTCTGGTTTCATTACCCCTATATCACCATGACCCTGCTTCCGAACTGAAATTGAACTCTCATTTACTTCTTTTTCTCCGACAATTAGAAGATAAGGAATCTTCTTTAACTCATTATCCCTTATTTTCTTACCTATCTTTTCGTTCCTTTCGTCAACGAGCGTGCGAATTTCGCAATTATTTAGGATTTCTGAAACTTTTCGGGCATAATTATTAAATTTTTCGCTGATAGGAAGAATCACAGCCTGGTCGGGTGTTAACCAGAGAGGGAATTTACCTGCAGTATGTTCAATCAAAACAGCCACAAATCTTTCCATTGACCCGAAGGGTGCTCTATGGATCATGACTGGCTGATGTTTTGCGTTATCTTGCCCAACATATTCAAGTTCAAACCTTTCGGGGAGATTGTAGTCAACCTGGATTGTTCCAAGTTGCCATTTGCGGCCAATGGCATCCCTTACAATAAAATCAAGCTTTGGTCCATAAAAGGCAGCTTCACCATATTCTACAACTGCCTCCAGGCCTTTTTCTTTTGTTACCTCAATTATTGCATTTTCGGCTTTTTCCCAGTTTTCATCTGTACCAATGTACTTGTCAGGGTTATCTGGATCCCTCAAAGAGATCTGAGTGATGAAGTTTTCAAAGTCCAAGGTTTTAAATATGTATAAAACAATATCAATAACTTTTGCAAATTCATCCTTGAGCTGATCAGGTCGACAGAAAATGTGTGCATCATCCTGGGTAAATCCCCTCACTCTAGTTAAGCCATGTAGTTCGCCACTCTGTTCATATCTGTATACAGTTCCAAATTCTGACAATCTGATTGGCAAGTCTTTGTATGAATGGGGTTTTATTTTATAGATCTCGCAATGGTGAGGACAGTTCATAGGCTTAAGTAAGAACTCTTCCCCTTCAGCGGGAGTGCTTATGGGTTGGAACGAATCCTTGCCATATTTCGCGTAATGTCCTGATGTTACATACAGATCCTTATGACCTATATGAGGGCTAATAACAGGTTCATATCCATACTCAATCTGTACTTTTTTTAGAAACTGTTCTAGCCTTTCCCTAAGCTGAGCTCCTTTGGGCAGCCAAAGTGGAAGGCCGTTCCCAACTCTTTGAGAGAAAGCAAATAGCTCCAGTTCTTTACCAATTTTTCGATGATCTCTTTTCTTCGCTTCTTCAAGCATTAGGAGATACTCATCAAGCATTGATTTCTTCGGAAAAGTTATGCCGTATACTCTGGTCAGCTGTTTCCTGGTTTCATCGCCCCGCCAATAAGCACCGGCCAGACTCAAGATTTTTATTGCTTTTATAGCCTTGCTGGATGGAAGATGTGGTCCCCTGCACAAATCAGTGAAATTTCCTTGATCATATAAAGTTATGGTTCCATCTTCTAACTCATTGATCAATTCAAGCTTGTACTCATCATTCTTCTCACCAAAAAGTGTAAGTGCTTGTTCTTTGCTAACTTCTTTTCTGTTATATTCAAGGCCCTGACTTACAAGATCCTGCATTTTCTTTTCAATATCTGGCAGGTCGTTATCTGTCAAAACTTTGTCACCAAGATCAACATCATAATAGAATCCGTTTTCTATTGCTGGTCCGATACCGAATTTAACTCCAGGATACAATGCTTCCAGGGCCTCTGCCATTAGATGAGCAGATGAATGCCAAAAGGCATGCTTACCTTCTTCATCTTCCCATTTATGTAGAATGATTCTGGAGTCCTTATCAATGGTACGTGTCAGATCCCACAATTCGCCGTTAACAGTAATTGCCAGAACTTCCTTGGCCAATCTTGGACTAATTGATTGAGCAATAACAAGCCCGTTTACTCCCTCTTCATACTCCCTTGTATTATTATCTGGGAATGTAATTTTTATCATAATCTTGACTCTTTAAGGACTGCAAAGATAAAACTAATATCAAATGATAAAAAAAGCTGCCTCCTTAAGAAGACAGCTTTTTTTGTGCCCAGAACAGGAATCGAACCTGCACGGCCCTAAGGCCACTAGTCCCTGAAACTAGCGCGTCTACCAATTCCGCCATCTGGGCAATTGGGTGTGTGTTTGAGTGTGAGTGTGGGTGTGGTGTTTGGGAATTGGGTTTGTGTTTTTTTTGTGCCCAGAACAAGAATCGAACTTGCACGACCATTACGGTCACATGGCCCTCAACCATGCGCGTCTACCAATTCCGCCATCTGGGCAATTGGGTGTGTGTGTGAGTGTGTGTGTGTGTGTGGAAAATGAGGATTAAACGTGTGTGAAGTGTGAATGTTAATGGGATGCAAAGATAAAAAAATAGAAAATAAAAAAACTATGAGATGATTATTTTTAAGAATTATGTATCTAGACTTTACTTAGTGTTTGAGATTCAGGGCTTTGGCCATAAGGTTAATAGTTTCCTAATTTTAGCTTCCAATTCTTGTTTCCCAGACTTATTACAGGATCTTGCTATCAATGAAGCATAATACTCAACATATTGCAGATCTGATATTGCTTTTATATCATGATAGTTAAAATCTGGATATTGGTCATTCAAATAGTGCCTTAATTCTTTTGAGCCAAGAATTCGTCCTTTTTCAATCGGACTAATAAAAAATAAGGTTTGGACTTGGTCGGGTTTAAAACCTGCTTTTGGTGTAATTGGGATATCCAGATACGCCAGAAGGGAGCCCCCTGGTACATTAACAAAGTAAATAGGTAATCCCAGCATTCTGACAATTATTGTATAGGCTGCAAATACACTTTGTTCGGACCCCGACTTGTCGCTTACTAGTTTGGCCAGAGAAAAGTTCTTTGGTTGATCCTTCGTAGGGGTGTAGATTTGGAAGTTAGCTTTCGTGAAAAGGAAGTGGTTTACAATTATGGTTTTTTCCAGAGCAGTTAGTTTACTGCTTAATTCAACCCATATCTCATTTCGAAGATCCGACAAGGTTTTAATTATTTTTTCAGATTCCTTCTCCGAATCAATAATTTCAGTGACCAGAGTGATACCGCTTAGCAAATCTTTTTCACCATATATCCAGTCTTTTAGGCGGTTCATCAATCTCCTGAAATATATTTCTGATATAAGCTTATCAATCCTGTCAAAATGATCAGATGATGAAGCACTTAAAAGGGCTTCTTCAAGAAGAGGAAGAGCTTTTTCTCCTTCAGCTAATATTTGCTGCGACATCCTCTGGTATATCTCATGGTCAGGGTCTTCGAGCAGGGAAATTAATAAGCTCATTTCATCTTTCATTGCCCGGAATGTTTGAGATAGTGTTTAAGCATTTGTCGACCAGTGTTCTCATTGCTGACTTATAATCCTGGAGAAATTCTTTGTTTTCTCTGTTTGCAATAATCAAACATATTGTTAATGCCCTGTGACCAAGGATGGCTGATAGGCCATAAATCGCAGAGCCTTCCATTTCAAAATTTGTTATCCTGTTGCCCTTGTACTTGAACCCCATCAATTTACTATTAAGATCAGGAAAGGCAAGTCTGGCTCTTAAATCACGACCTTGAGGACCATAAAAACCATTTGCACTAATTGTTGTGCCTTGAATCGTAAATTCTCTAAATTCCTCAATTAATATAGGAGAGCACTCACAGATATAGGGTGCAGGAAAGCGTGAAGACCAGTTAGTATGATCAATAAAAGCTTTTTCAAAATCAGGATTACAGACTTTATCCCTATCCTGATAAAAGTTTAGAAGTCCGTCGAATCCTAAGGCATAACGACTGGCAATAAATGTACCTGGTTTTATATCAGGATGAATAGCACCTGATGTTCCAATTCTAAAAATTGTTAAATGTCTTTTTGATTCAAAATCTGTTCGGTTCTTCAAGTCAATATTAACAAGAGCATCCAATTCATTAATAACAATATCAATGTTATCAGTTCCAATTCCCGTTGAAATAACAGTAATTTCTTTTCCCTTAAAGGTTCCAGTAATGGTATAAAATTCTCTATTCCTGATTTTACATCTAATTTCTGAGAAGAAACTTGAAATCATGTCAACTCTGTCGGGGTCACCTACCAGAATTACATGATCTGCAATATGTTCGGGGAGCAAATGAAGATGAAAAATCGATCCATCTCCATTCAATATCAATTCTGACTCTTCGTATCTACGCACTTTGTAATGATTTTTTCAAAGCTAGAAAAAAAACCAGAAAGATGAGTTAGAGTAATCTAATAAGAACTGAGCAAGAAATTTGATTACTTTTGTAGTACATCAAAAAGAATAAAAATGGACAACAAAAAATTTTCACCTATTATCATTGCATCAGTAATTATTGTATTACTGCTCATTATTTTTGGAGCGAGAATGTTTAAAACACTTCAACCAGGGGAAAGAGGCGTGGTTTTTAAGCCTTTAAGAAGTTTACTAGATAAAGAGAATATCTTTACACCTGGCTTTAAGATTATAGCCCCCTGGAATACGCTACATATATACAATGTTAAAGAGCAACAAAGTGAAGAGACAATGGACATTTTGGATAAAAATGGATTGTCGATTAATATGGATGTTTCTGTACGTTTTAACCCAACCTATCAGAAGATTGGTGACCTGCACGAGAAATTCGGTCAAGGTTATATACAGCAATTGGTTAAACCTGAGGTTAGGTCATCTGTAAGAAAAGTTGCAGGTAGATATACGGCAGAAGAAATTTATTCAACGAAAAGGAAAGAAGTTGAAGATGATATTATTCAGGAAACCGAACTGATATTAAGTAACAATTATATCGAAATGAGGGCTTTATTGATAAGGTCAATTAACCTTCCAAGTGATATAAAATCAGCAATTGAATCAAAGCTTACTACCGAACAAGAAGCATTGGCATATCAGTTTAAGCTTGAGAAGGAGACTGCTGAGGCTGAGAGAAAGAGGATCGCAGCAGAAGGTGAGGCAGTTGCCAACAAAATCATTAACAGTAGTTTGACTCCAAGTCTGCTGAAAATGAGAGGTATAGAGACAACGCTTCAATTAGCCAGTTCACCGAATTCAAAAATAATTATCATTGGCGGCGGTGGAGATGGTTTGCCATTGATATTAAATTCTAACTAGTATTTAAAAATACTTTATTGGTCATGGTTCAGAGAATACAATCTTTGTTTTTGCTTCTCAGTGCTATTGCAACAGGTTTGATGACATTCAACCCTTTGCTTGACATTGAGGCAGCTAATGGCGAATCAGGAATATTATTTGCAAATGCAGTTAAGTCTGCCGGGGCAGGGGAGGTATTACTTCCCTGCCTCCCTTTGCTTATATTGATATGCCTTATCACACTAATTTCGATAATCACCATTTTCCTATACAAAAAAAGGATGCTTCAGATGCGTCTGACTGTTTATAATATGATATTGATGGTGGGGTTAATAGGCTTAGGTTATTATTTTGCTCATCAGGGAGCAAATGAATTATCTGGTCACCTGAATCTTGTGTTTTATACAATAATGCCTATTGTTTCATTTATCCTTAGCTATTTGGCATGGAGAGGCGTACGACGTGATTATCTCATGTTAAAAGCAGTTGAAAGAATAAGGTAAACATATCTTCTCTAGTCCTTAGCTTCGCCAGTTTATGTTTGATAATATTCTTGAACTTTTTTTATGAGTATTCATTTAAAAACAGATTGCAAATACTCAATGCTGGTTCCTAGCAGCATGGGAGTGCGCATAAGCCCTATTAATGGACAGCCGGTTCATAGTAGTGATACTTTTAAAATGCAAGCCACCAGTGCTGAAACAAATGTGGCAAGTATTTCATCTTATCTGGGTTTGCCAGTTAAAGTTTTAACAAGCTTTGTAAAAGGCAGTCCAATAGCCCAATTTATTAAGAGTAACCTTAAAGCCCGTCATATGGATTTTGAAGGCCCCGATGTT
>CAYUNU010000049.1:10352-14540 GCA_964446195.1 uncultured Porphyromonadaceae bacterium
AGCAATGTCGCCAGTGTGGCATCGTATCTGGGGATGCCGGTGAAGGTGCTGACGGCATTTGTTAAGGGCAGCCCGGTGTCGCACTTTATCAAGGATAATCTCAAGAGCCGGCGGATGGATTTTGAAGGGCCGGAGGTGGAGCAAGGGGATCCTTGGGGTTATCGTCATCAATTTAATATTGCAGATAGTGGATTTGGTAGTCGAGGTCCAAGAGTGCATAACGACAGAGCAGGAGAGGTCGGTCGCACTTTGAATGTTAAGGATTTCGATATTGACAGAATATTTGGAAAAGAGGGTGTTCAAATCGTACATCTTTCGGGCTTGATAGCAGCTCTATCGCCTGAAACTGGTCAATTTTGCCTGGAAATCGCAAGGGTTGCAAAAAAATATGATACAAAAATTTCATTTGATCTTAATTATCGTGCTTCATTTTGGGATGGACGAGTAAAAGAGCTACACGATATTTTTACCGAGATCGCATTAGTATCTGACATTTTAATAGGAAACGAGGAAGATTTTCAACTTTGTCTGGATATACCCGGACCTGAAGCTGGTGGAAAAGGTATTGAAGCTGAGGTCGACAGTTTCAAAGTAATGATAGGCAATGTTAAAAAAGCTTTTCCTAATGCTACTGTTTTCGCCACTACTTTAAGGCAGGTCATTAGTTCAAATGAGCACCTTTGGGGGGCTATTTTGCTTGAGGGTGACAATTGGCAGGTTGTCGAACCAAGGAAAATAGATGTCCTTGATCGCATTGGTGGCGGCGACGGGTTTGTTGGTGGCTTATTATACGGTATTCTTAAGGGTTGGAATTCGGAAAAATGGATTCAGTTTGGGTGGGCTACAGGAGCATTGGCAACAACATTCCTGACAGATTATGCTCAGCCGGCAGATGAAGAAATGGTTTGGAGCATATGGCAGGGTAATGCCCGCGTACGCCGTTAATAATTAGTTTCTATTTTCAGAATTTATTAGTAGCTATCCCCAAAGCGAGGATTAACCACGTTGTTATAAATTGATCCGAAAGTATAGCTAAATCCCACTTTAAAATTATATGAGTAGCTAGTCGCAATTTGACGCTGTCTGAGAAGCACTTCCTCAGCTGTAGCGTCTGATAATGGCAAGGAAAGTTGATCATGAATAAACCTGGCTCTACCTGAGAGGCTTAAAGACAATCCTTTAAAAAGCCTGATGCTTACCCAACTGGAAAACTGAATATTGTTTTTTGATAAGTCGTGTAAATATGTAAATCCGGATAAGGATGTGTTTACCGACCCCCATGGTTTTCTCAATGCATAAGCCACAGATAATTGCTGTCCAAACAAACCCTCCTGCATTTTTTCATAAATAGTTTCTTCTGAGTAATAATTGTACCCATAACCAACTCTGTATTGGAATCTAAATTGCTTTAGGCTTGATGCATAGTATGGGAATACATTATACTCTATGGCAGGATAGACTGACCAGGCAAATTTCCGGTTTTGGTATGTGTCGGAGCTTGCAAAAACTCTGCCTCCAATTGACCAGTGGTCATTCACACTTTTCACCAAAAGATGACGAAATGATGTGCTGTTTCTGGTCGATTGGTATACGGTGTCTTCGTAGATATACTTTCGTAGCACGTAATCATATCCTGTAGCAAATTCAACCTTCCAGTCAGGAGTGACCTTTTCTACGCTGAAATCTGTTTCAACATCAGGATTGACATAGGTTGATTGTTGTTCATAGTCCACAGATAAATCTGTGTCAAAAACCCAGCTGTTCCATTTGTCAACAACTATTTCCTTCCTAGCTTCCTGATGAGCTTTTCCGTCATAAGAAATCTTAATTTTGGTAGCAAGAGGGGTTTTGGATACAAACTGCATTAGGCCCAAAGCCATCATACTTGTTCTTCCTTGACGGGTAATTTCACTGGTTTCATCAGCACTACTAACATATTTGACTTGATCCTTAATACCATCAAAATCATTCTGGCCGATGTAATTAATCTGATATTCAACACCACCTGATCCAGTGCGTTCGGTCGATACTAAAATATGAACATCTGCTTCAGTTCTTTCTCTAACATAATTTACGTAAGGAATCTCTCTTTTGATAAAATCGTCATCACAACGATAGCAATCTAGAAAAACTTTAATTGCATCATCTCTTAAGAGGCTTTTCCCATTTTCTTGAGAAAATAAATTTTGGTTAAATAATAGAAAAAGAAGGACTACGAGTATGGCTCGGTTTTGCATAAATTATATTTTGCACGAAAATACACAAAACCGAGCCTGCTAATAGTTAAAAAAAGTTAAGCTTAGATAATCACCAGATGTTTACTATCAGTAATTTTTTCACAATACTCACATTTCAATTCGATGGGTTTTTTACCAACTATTTCAAATCTTGTGGACATTACTTCATTGTTGGTAATGCACTTTGGGTTCATGCATTTAGCAATCGCTAATACCTGGTCGGGGAGAGTAACAACTTTTTTTTCAACAACTTGATAATTCTGGATAATATTCAATTTAGCATCAGGAGCAACCAGAGCAATTTTATTAATTTCATCGTCTCTGAAAAATATTCCTGCTACTTTGATAATAGCCTTTTTCCCAAGATGCTTGCTCTCAAGATTTGATCCAAAGGTGACCTGGTGTTTGGTTTTATCTAAACCTAAAATTGAGATCACTTTAAAAAGATTTTCGGAGGGTATGTGATCTATAACAGTACCATCCTTTATTGCACTTACTTTAAGTTCTTTTTTGACTTCCATGACTTTTAATTTGGATGATTCTATTTTTTATTTAACACCTAAAATCTTAGCAATAATTGCCATTCTTGTATATACACCGTTTAGGGCTTGGGTAAAATAATAAGCCTTAGGGTTAGAATCCACATCAGGATTAATTTCATTAACCCTTGGAAGAGGATGAAGGATACGCATGTTATCCTTTGTGCCATTTAGCATCTCATTTCTAAGTATATAAACATTCTTGACTTTTTCATATTCTACCGGATCAGCGAACCTTTCCCTCTGAACCCGAGTCATGTAGATTATATCAGCATATTTTATGTTTTCATCAAGTGAACTATGTTCGTAATATTTTATGCCTTTTTTATCAAGGAATAGCTTATACTCATCCGGCATTTTTAATTCCCCCGGAGCAATGAAGTTAAAGACAGGGTTATAATGCGACATTGCCCTAAGTAAAGAATGTACTGTTCTTCCATATTTAAGGTCGCCTACGAGGCAAATATTCAGATTATCAAGTTTTCCCTGTGTCTTTTTGATTGAATAGAGATCCAATAGTGTTTGAGTTGGGTGTTGATGAGCTCCATCGCCAGCATTTATTACTGGCACTGGCGCTACTTCACTAGCATATTTAGCACTGCCCTCCAAGGGATGGCGCATCACAATAAGATCACTGTAATTAGATACAGTTAGGATAGTATCCTTTAGTGTTTCACCTTTGGAGACGCTTGAGGAAGAAGCTTCGGAGAACCCAATAACTCTGCCGCCAAGGCGATTAATGGCGGATTCAAAGCTTAAACGAGTTCTTGTTGATGGCTCATAAAATAAAGTTGAGATAACACTTCCCTCAAGCAATCGTTGATGAGGGTTCGCTTCGAAATCTGCAGCCAGATTCAGAATACTTTGGATCTCTTCGGCGTTGTAATCGGTAATTGATACCAGGCTTCGGTTTTTCATCAAAATGTAAATTCTAGTTTGGAATTGATCAGGTAAAAATAATAATTGAATCGAGATATGAATTCCCTTGAAACAAAAGGTTTATCATTAATTATCCACAATTAATAATTGTATTTTAATCCATTAATAAAGTGGCGCTTAGCTTGTCGATTTTATTAAGCTTCTTGATAATCCTGGATGTCAGTTTTCTGCGTACTTCAATATCTATAGTACACTCCATATCGTAGGACTGATTGATAATTTTAGCGTCCTCCTCCTTGATTATTTTCATGACACTATTCATTGACAAATAGTCAAAAATAATCTGAATCTTATCCTTCACAGTTAGGACAACAATCTTACCATCTTCGATAGCATCCCTGGCTGCAGAACGATAAGCATTTATCAGTCCGGGAACCCCAAGAAGGGTACCTCCAAAATATCGAATAACAACGATTAGAACATCAGTTAAATCATAGCTGAGCAATTGTCCCAATATTGGTTTGCCTGCAGAG
>CAYUNU010000050.1:0-5175 GCA_964446195.1 uncultured Porphyromonadaceae bacterium
AGCAATATTGTACAGCAAGATAGGTGATAATAAAACGCTCCATAATAACACTATGTTTATTCTTATTATCGATAGGTAATTGCCTTTCTTCTACTTTGGTTAAAAGCTTCTATCAGGATACTTTAGCAGAAGATGCTAAGTCTGTTTATGAAAAAGGAGTTACCCTGCATAATATAGGAGAATATCTTGATGCTGAAACAAAATTTCTAAAAACTCTTGAACTGGCAAGCGATTCAAAGCAACCTGAAATCCAGGCAATGACCCTTCATTACTTAGGTAACATTGAAAGCTGGAAATCGAATTTCAGTAAATCCATCCTGTACCATAAGAAAGCCAAAGCCTTGTTTTCCGAGCTTGGCAATTCTGAATATCAGGCCATCTCAAACAATCAAATTGCAACAGGGTTTTCATCTTTAGGTGAATATGATAGCACCTTGGTTTATTCCGTTAAAAATATTATTGACAGGAATATTATTGACACCAAACAATCAGTGCTTGACAGTTACCTTATTACTGCAAGTCTGTATGCAAGTTTAAACAATTACAAACAAGCTTACAGCTATTTACAGCAGGGTATTGAATATGCCGAAGAAACAGGAAGTAAAACATCATTGGCCAAAATATATTTTACTGCCGGACGATTGTTTCTTAATAATCATGTTAATAAAGATATTGCTCTTGAGTATCTCCTCGAAGCAGACAGCCTTTTTGAAGAATTGGATGATTGGAATTACCAGAACATAGTTAAGCTTACCATTGGTGATGTGCACTTTAAAACAGGCAATGATTCCTTAGCCATGAGTTTTTATGAGGATGTAAGCGCAAGACTATACCCTGATAGTTATTCTCAAAATTCTATTACAAATCATAAAATAGGGATGGTCTACGAGAGAAGAAAAGATTATGATTCTGCTTTATTATTCCTGCAAAAGAGTATAGAAGGAATGTGCGTTGCTTGTCCTGAGATCATGATTCACAACACTTTGATAGAGGCTTCCCGCTTGTGTTTAACCATGGGAAATTCAACTCAAGCGCTTGCCTATTTAAACAGGGCAAGAAATATAGCCCTTAAATCAAAGTCGGGCTCGGAGATGACCATATCTTCAGAAGAATTAGCTAAGTATTATCAAAGCACAAATAATAAGGATAGTGCTCTATATTATTTAAACAATGCATACACCCTGGCCAATGAGCTCGGATTACTACAAAGGATAAAAACGACAGCTGAATCTCTGAGTAAAATCCATTATTCAAGTGGAGATTTTCAAGCTTCTGCAGATTATTTAGAGGTATCAAACGAAATGAACGACAGCCTGGCTTCTATCGAAAAATATAACGAAATAGCTAAGCTTGAAATGAGATTTGAAATTGAAAAAAGAGAGGAAGAAAGAAAGCTTGAAACCCAGCAATTGGAAAATGAGATCAGCAAACAAAAACTCATTCGAAATACCTCTGTGGCGGGTGTGATTTTTTTCATTATCATTGGATTGGTTATTCTCCGGGCCTACAGAAGAAAAAGAAAGGATAATCTCTTATTATCAAAACAAAAGGCCGAAATACAAGAGATATCAAAGCAGCTTCAAGAATCCGGAAAGCGTAAACTTGATTTCTTCACCAATATTTCACACGAAATTCGTACTCCGCTTACACTGATTAAATCACCTTTGGAGAGAATTCTTAAAACTGAAAATAACAATCAGGAGCTTGATAGCCAGATTCAAATTGCACTTAAGAATACTAACAGATTGAAAGAGCTGCTTAACCAAACGCTTGATTTGCAAAAGTTGGATGAACAGATGTTGGGACTGGATCTGTCTGAAATCGAAATAATTGCTTTCTGTCGGGATATTGTTACTTCATTTGAGGGATATTGCTACCAAAGCAACTGCAGGCTTCTTTTTGAATCGAATATAAGTGAAGCATTAGTAGAATTCGACCAGGTAAGGCTGCGATCTATCATTAATAACCTCCTGTCAAACGCATTTAAATATAATAATGAAGGAGGCTTGGTGCAATTCAAGCTGGAGATAGAGGCAAGTCAGATAAAGGTTGAAATTACAGATAACGGCATTGGTATTTCCGAAGAAAATCTCAAAAAACTTGGAGAGAGATATTATCAGATTGAACAGTCTAATTCCTCTGTTGAAGGAACAGGCATAGGACTGGCTTATGTAAAAGAACTGGTGCAATTAATGAGTGGAAGCATAGGTATTTCCAGTATAGAAAATAAGGGAACAACGGTTAGCATTTCATTGCCATGCAGTGCAAATATAACCCAGGCTGATAAACCCGGATTAATGGAAATAAAACCCAGAGAAAACTTATTCAGCAATTTAGAAGAACAGATCTCTGATGACATAAATGCCCTACCCCGTATTCTTATAGTTGAAGACAATTATGAGCTACGTTTATTGCTGCGAGATTTATTTGCCCCTACGCATCAGGTTATTACAGCCAAAGACGGACAAGAAGGGAAAGACATGGCTCTTAAATACATACCCGATTTAATAATCAGCGACATCATGATGCCTCTGATCAAAGGGAATGAATTATGTAAATTTCTGAAAAACAACACAATAACAAGTCATATAACGATTATTCTTTTTACTGCTAAGGGTGCACCCGACAGTATTGTTGATGGTTATGACTGTGGAGCAGATGACTATATCGTCAAGCCTTTTGATACTGATCTTTTATTGAAAAAAGTAAAGAATATAATTGTAACCAAAGAAAATGCCCGCAAACAATTTAGCTTCACAGATATTGAACGAACCAGTTCCATTTACTCCGAATTTGACAAAAAGTTCCTTCAAGATTGCATGTCTATCATAAACGACAACTTTGGTAATAGCAATTTCACGGTAGAATCGCTGGCTGAAAAAATGAGCATACACCGAAGAACCTTGTTGCGAAAATTCTTAGCCTTAACTGGAAAATCTCCGGTAGACCTGATCAGACATACACGAATGTCGCACGCTGCTGAGTTGATCAGAAATAAAAAATACCGCGTCAATGAAGTTGCCCTCATGGTAGGTTATGAAGACACCAATCGCTTTAGTCAGGCATTTAAACAATTTCATGGTGTTTCTCCGTCTGCCTATAAATAATCCTTGAGCAAATTATCCTGAGCTGGTAATTTCGAGCATCAAATTTAAATTTGTCCCAAACTGCAGGCATTCCTGCCCAAAATTGAATGCATTGAATTGATCAACAAGTACTTGTTTTGCAGATAATTATAAATCAATTATCACTGCAAACATTTTTGTTATGAAAATCAAATATTCATTTTTCTTCCTTTTCATCCTGATATCCTTACAGCTAAGTGCTCAGGATAGCTGGCAACAATTCAGAGGCAACAATCGCAATGGAGCATCAACAGATATCAGTATTAATGTAAAACCATTAGATACAGGCCTGAATATGCTTTGGAAAAAAGCCATAGGAAGTGGATATTCAGAAATTCTGGCTTCAAAAGATAAAGTTTTCACATTGATCAGCGAGAAAACAGACAGCTTAAAAGGATCAGAATTTCTGGCTGCTTATGATATCAAAAGTGGTGAAGAAATTTGGAAAACTTCAGTTGATTCAATGTTAATGGATGCAGATGGAGCTGTCGAACCTCCAAGATCCACTCCAGCAGTCGATGACAAAGCAATTTATTGTTTAAGCTCTTATGGTAAACTAAGAGCGCTGTCACTTGAAGATGGGAAAATATTATGGACTGTTAATTTCAGTGAAGAATACGGTAATAAACCTGGATGGATCTATACTACCTCTCCAATCATATATGATAATGAACTAATAATTGAAGTTGGAGCCACAGAATCCAGGGCATTTGCATCCTTTGATAAAAACACAGGTAAAGCCCTTTGGATTAAAGGAGAAGGCACAAACACTTATTGCTCACCTACGATTGCAGAAATCGCCGGAAACATGAATATCATTTTCGCGTGCAAACTGACGACACAAATGTTGATTTTGCGCATATTTTTGATCAGAACCACCCGGATTGCAGTCAAATGTAAAAAAAGTTCTGGATGGATCATCTATTTTCGCAAATGGTCCAACCTTAACATCTTATAATAAAGCTGGAGAGGAGCTATGGTCGTATCCTATGCCAATTCAAAATCCTACAGCAACGCCATTATTTATAGCTCCGAATAAGATCTTTATATCATCAGCCCGAGGATGCTTTATGATAAAGATTGAAAATAATTCAGTAAGAGAAGTATTCAGCACCAATTCAATGAGAAATACTTTCAGCACTTCCTGCTATTACAATGGGCATATCTATGGTATAAGCAACAATGGATTAAGATGTATTTCTGCTACTGATGGTGAAGAGAAATGGAAGGAAAAAGGATTCGGATTAGGAAGCCTAACTATTGTAGGTAACAAACTGTTAGCCCTAACTCAAAAAGGAGAACTGAAAATAGTTGAAGCTCTTCCTGAAGAATATAAAGAAAGAGCTTCTTTTCAAGCTATTGAGGGTAAATCGTATACCGCTCCATCCTATGCAGAAGGTAAAGTCTATTTGAGAAATCTAAGTGAAATGGCTTCATATAAACTTAATGACTAAAATCGTTAATGACGGAAAGGCCCCCCGGCAATTCTACTTAATGGATTACATTACTCTAATTGTTGTTCTTACAAATTAGCGTGACTTCGACCTTACTCAGGATATTTGTACTGAAATGCTTTGGGAACAAATTAGATTAGACATATAATTCTATATTTGTGGTTTCCTTGACATAAAACCAGACAATATCAATATTCACGATGTTAAAAAAAATCTCTAAGGAAGCCTACCTTATTGAATTGGCCAAGTTTGGCGGGATGATGTTTTATATCCTGATCTCAATCATATCATGGATAATTAGCCCAAATGATGATTCTCCAATAAACACAATTTTATCATCGAACCTAGGTAAATTTATATCAGGATACATTGTTATTACACTATTATTTGTTTTTCTGAACTTTCAGAATAAAAAAAACATAATCCCTAAGAAATTCTTTGCGTTCCTAATCGTACCTGTAAGTTATCTGCTCTCGATATTATGGATATTTTTTTGGATTTCATGGAATAATCTTATTCAGTCGAAACCGATATTCTTTAGCACAGCCTTTTTTTATAAAGCAAGTCAATCCTTAAATAACAATGGTATAATAGGC
>CAYUNU010000050.1:5185-14526 GCA_964446195.1 uncultured Porphyromonadaceae bacterium
TAAAGAGGCAAAAAGAATTAACACTGCAAGCAACTAATCTATCCAATGAGGCTCAATTGCAAATGCTTCGCTACCAAATAAACCCACATTTTCTATTCAATGCCTTGAATACAATAAGGTCTATGGTTGAAGAGGATAAAGCTGTCGCTCGCAACATGATTACAGAACTTTCAAATTTCTTCCGCTATTCCTTATCTCAGACCGGAACAACTGACACCTTTGAGAATGAAATAAATGCTATAAAAAACTATCTCGAGATTCAGAAAATAAGATTTGAGGAGAAGTTAATTATTCAATATGACATTGATGAGTCACTATGTCAACTGAAAATTCCATTTTTCATTATTCTACCCCTGGTTGAAAATGCTATAAAATTTGGGCTAGAATCAAGTGAAATACCATTGACGATAAAAATATTTGCTAAGGCGAATGATCACCTGGAAATCAGTGTTCACAATACTGGTAGAATTGTGGAGAACACTAGCAGTAACAAGGGTACAAATACAGGAATCATAAATACGAAAAAAAGATTAGAACTCTTTTTTGCAAATAATTACTCCTTCCAATTATTTGAAAAGGATGCATGGGTTATTGCACAAATTATCATCAGAGATTACAAAACTCAATTAGCTGAATAATAATGGGTAAGACTAATGTGATCATTGTAGACGACGAACGTCCTGCGCGTAAAGAACTGATCTTTTTATTAAAGGATTTTCCAGAGATAGTAGTCCAAGGCGATACAGACAACATTGAGGATGCCATAGAGCTTATTGGTGAAAAGAAGCCAGATTTAGTATTTTTAGATATCCAACTATCCGGAGAAAATGGATTTGATTTGCTTAAAAAGATAGAGGTAAATTTTAAAGTGATCTTTGTAACCGCTTATAACGAATTCGCAATAAAAGCATTTGATGTTAATGCATCAGACTATCTCTTGAAACCAGTTGATCCTAAAAGACTTAAGATTGCTCTGGAGAGAATAATGAATACTTCCACTCATACAAAATCTGATATAAAAAGATTTTCTTATGCTGATTCGATTTATGTTAAGCAGAATAACTGCACTGCCCGATTTATAGAGATAAATTCTATAATCGCCATTACATCTGTTGGCAATCATTCCAAAATAGAATCACTAGATGGGAAAAGTTATATTATATTGAAGACTTTGAAGCAGTGGGAAGCAGAGTTACCTGACACTTTCTTTTGTAGAATACATCGCTCCACTATTGTTAATATCAAGCACATCATCAATATAAATAACTATTCTAAATCTCATCATCAAGTATACATGACAGGCATAGAAAGCCCATTTGAGGTAAGTCGAAACTGTTTTAAGAACCTCAAAAAAGCAAATAATTAACTGTTAATCCTCACTCTTATACCACTTATCATTTTAAATAACCAAAAATCATAGTAGCTTCAGCTTAACAATAAAAATGTTGTTGCTTCATACTATTATTTGTCCAACTAATAGACATGAAAAGAGCAATGACTAATATTATCATTATTGATGATGAACGCCTTGCACGAAAAGACCTGGTCTTTTTATTAAAAGATATCCCCGGGGTAGTCGTTCAAGGTGAAGCAGGCAATATCATGGATGCAGTAGAACTAATCTCAGCCAAGAAACCCGATTTATTACTTCTTGACATACACCTCTCAAGAGAAAATGGATTTGATTTACTTAAAAAAATTCCAGCAAATATTAAAGTAATCTTTGTAACAGCATATGCCGAATATGCCCTGAAAGCTTTTGAAGTGAATGCTATGGCTTTCCTCCTAAAACCTGTCGATCCAAAACGACTCGATTTAGCCATGAGAAAGATAATGGATAATGATAGTTCAGTCATATAAATACCTGCTCATCCCCGTTTATCCCAGCTTATCGACAGCTCATCATTTAAAATAACCATCTATCATATTAGCTTTCAAGAAATCATTAAAATAAAGTTGATTCGTGCACTAATTAAAATTAATAGACCATGAGAAGAATATTAGTTACCGTTTGTTTTTGTTCATTTATATGCATCTCGTATGCTCAATTTGATAAGAGTTCATCTTATAGTGAACTGCAATCTTTAGGTATAGATTTTGTACAGAAAAGTAAAATCGACTCCGCATTGGTAGTAATGGAGTACGCATTTGAAAATTTCCCTGAAGAATTTCAGCAATCATCAGCATTTCTAGCCTACATTTATATGAGAGCCGGCAAAGATTCAAAAGCTATTGAACTCTGGAAATCCGGAATGAAAAAAGGATATAACTATAATTTAAATAATCCAACTTATACGAAACACTTTACAGACAACACACACTTTAAGAAACTGCAAAACAAGGAAACTGCCAAACTCAATAAATCTCACATCAAACACGAGATAATTTTACCATCAAACTATAACAGCTCAAATCTTTATCCTGTTCTTTTCATCTTTCATGGAAACAGCAGGAACATAGATAAATCAAAGAAATCTTGGGTATCACAAGTAATGAAGGATGATTACATATCAGTATTTGTTCAATCATATATTCACTTTTCTAAAACAGGTTATCGCTGGGACCTTAATGATGACAAAACAGAGAATGAGTTCAAGGATATTTATAATGAAATACTGACTGCCTACCCTGTGGATACTTCCAAAATAATATTTTCCGGGATGTCTGCCGGAGGATATCTTGTTCTGGATTTGGCATTTAAGGAGCTTGTCCCAATGTCAGGCTTGGTGCTAAATTGCCCAGTCATTCCCAATGACCTCAGCGATGAACAAATCAAACAATTTGTTGCCACGAATAAAAGGATAGGAATCATCACCGGAGAAAATGACTTTGCCCTAAACAATCAGAAAAGCCTGATAACAAGGATAAAGGAGCAAGGCGGACAAAGCAAGATTACAATAAATAAGGATATCGGACATGAATTCGCACAAGATTTTCCAAGTCAGTTGGATTCATATTTGGATTGGGTAACCGAATCTGGTCGCACCCAGTCTGAACAGAGTTTCCTGGAGTCCACAAATGCCTATTTCGGATTAACACCACCAGGCTTAATCCCTGAAGTATTTGCTCCGGGAATTGTCTCAGATAGCACCTGGGCAGAACATTGCCAAGTAGCAGTTTCTCCTAATGGAAAAGAGATCTACTGGTCAGCCTGGTCTTCAAGGTATCCTCCTGCTGACACAGCAATGAAGAATTCCGAACAAATATATTTTTCAGAATTTAAAAATGGAGAATGGTCAAAGCCAACAATTGCAGATTTTATTAAGGATCACCTTGACTGCCTTAATGGAGGACCAAGTTTTTGTCCTGATGGGAATCGACTTTATTTTTATTCAACAGGTATTGAAGGTGGATTTGGGAAAAAAGACGTTTGGTATGCAGAGAGAACAAATAATGGCTGGAGTAAACCCATCAATGCCGGAGAACCTTTAAATACAGATGTTGGCGACTGGACACCTTCATTTACAAAAAGAGGGACTGCTTATCATATGGGAAACACATATTACGATGAAAATGAAAAACCGCTAAAGTTTAAATTTTCAGATGGGAAATTCTCCGACCCCGAGCCTGTAATTATTCATCCTGATTATAGACCAGCCTACGCCGTATTTGTGGCTCCAGATGAAAGCTATCTGATTTTTTCCGGTATACATAAAGATGGTTACGGAACCTTAGATATTTATATATGCTTTAAAACTGATGAAAATACTTGGGGAACTCCAATAAATATGGGAGATCAAATAAATACAGATAAGGTCGAGCGCTTTCCAATTGTATCCCCTGATGGGAAGTACCTATTCTTCATGCGACATACGCCGGGACAAGATATTTTCTGGGTGTCAACTGATGTTATTAAAGATCTAAGAGCACAATCTCAAAGCAAGTAATATGAATATATCACTGAATCCTGAAATACATATTACCAATTTTGTTAGAAATTGGCACCATAATAAGACTCCTGACTTTAGTTTAACGGATTGTTTATCTCGCTTATATTCTGTACATTAGAGAACTTAAACTAAACTCAAAATATATAAAAATAGCACATATAGCCAATTCATCAGCAATTGTAAGGAGAACTAACCAATTTATAAAACTACCATGATAAAATACTGGATTTTGATTTTGACTATCATCACATTATTTGCTTGCAATAATGATAAAACAGATAAAGAATCAGAAAAAATATTCCCTGAATTGACTGGAAAATACTTGGGGCAAAATGAACCCGGGCTCAAACCTGAAATTTTTGCTCCAAATATAGTTTCGACCGGCATGTCAGAAATAAATGCTGCATTTTCTCCGGATTTCAAGGAATTTTATTTTTCCATAATAATACCAAGTGGACAATTTGTGATAATGAATATGATATATGATGGGACAAAATGGTCGGAACCTGAAGTAGCCTCATTTTCAGGGAAGTATTCTGATGCCGACCCATTTATAACTTATGATGGCAAATGGCTTTACTTTATTTCTCATAGACCTATCGATTCCACAAGTATTGCAAAAAAGGATTGGGACATATGGAGAACTCGCCGGGTTGGTGATAGATGGTCGGAACCTGAGAGACTATCCTCTGAGATAAATTCAGAAGCCGATGAAACATATCCAAGTTTGACTCAATCAGGCAAACTGTATTTCTCATCAGGTAGAATAGGTAGGAATAATAAGGATATTTTTTATGCAGAAAACCTGGGAGAGAACTTTAATAATCCAGTCAGATTAAATGATACTGTAAACAGTCATTGGGAAGGTGATATTTTCATTTCTCCAAAAGAAGATTTCATGATATTCGCTTCACATGGCAGGGACTCCGGTTCTGGTTTGTATATAACTTTTAATCAAGAAGGTCGATGGGGTTTGCCTCAACGTATGAGTGATGAAATAAATGTTACGGGTAGAGAATTTTGTCCGATTATTTCTCCTGATGGTAAATACTTCTTTTTTTCTTCAAGTCAAACAGTGGAAACAAAAGAATTACCAGCTAAATTGACTCATAAAATGATTAAAGATGACTTTATCCAATCCTTAAACTCCCCTCAGAAGGGAAAAAATGATGTTTATTGGATCGACGCTAAGATCATAGATAACTATCGAAGAAATTAGTTGCTTCCTGCAATTATATATCCCAACAAATAGAAATGAAAAGAGCAATTATTACTCTAATAATTTGTGCATTAATGTGCAATTTATCAGCACAAACTGAAACAGAAATAACCTATGTTGGAAATTCAGGATTCCTGATAAAAATTGGTGACAAAAAAATCCTTATTGATGCTTTATTCAAAGGTTTTGAAGATTCTTACCTATTGCCTCAGGCAGTTCAGGATAAGCTAACTAGCGCTCAAGCCCCCTTCGATGATGTGGATTTAGTCCTGGTGACCCATGCGCATGGTGATCATATTGATGCAGATATGGTTCGACAACATCTAAAGAATAATCCCAATGCCATTTTTGCATCTACGAAACAAACAGTTGATGCGCTTAATGCACGTGATACGCTTGATAATTTTCATGAGCGAAGAATCGGTTTTAATCCTTCAAAAGAAAAGTCTGACATAAAGGATATTAATGGTATTAGTATAGAAGCTTTTTATCTCCCCCACGGTTCGGATTCAAGAATTATTAACAACGGCTTCCTTATTTCAGTAAATGGGGTCTCATTTTTTCATACAGGTGATGTAGATTTTGATCAATTCACTTTTGAAGAGTTTCGGTCGCTGCAGTTGCCCGAAAAGAAGATAGATCTTTCCTTCATTCAGCATTTCTACCTTACTAGTGATTCAACTTCAAGCCAGTTTGTGAATAAAGGTATTGGGGGTAAATATATTCTTCCGATTCATTATCATTTTACCACACCAGGTTTTGATGCAGCTATTATTAAAGAAAACTACCCTGATGCTATTCTATTCGACAAAGAACTAGAATCATGGAAAATGCCAGCAAAAGGAAATGGTTTTACCACTCAAAAAGGTTACTATTTCAACCAAGTATTACCGGGTGATTCAGCGCTTGTTTATGCACCAGGAATATTTTCCTTGCCCAATCGACTAGAATCGAACATAACCTTCTCTCCAGATGGACAGGAGTGTTATTTTGGGCTTCTTGAGATTAAGGATAAAAAAGTATCTTATAAAGTTTATTACACCAAATACCTAAACAACAAATGGACGGAGCAGAAAGAAGCTGCTTTCTCAATAAACAATAATTATTCTGATCCTGTTTTTTCTGCTGATGGAAAAAAGCTATACCTTAATAAAGATGGCAATATTTGGGTACTTGAACGATCTTTAGATGGATGGGGAAACCCAAAAAAGCTTCCAGCCCCAATCAATTCAGAGGCTTATGAAGGCTCTTTTACTGAATCCGCCAATGGTGCAACTTATATCTCGTCAAGGCGCCCCAATGGATATGGTGGAATTGATATTTGGCGAATTAACCACATAGCCGATCAATCATTGCAAGCTGAGAATCTCGGTCCAATAATGAATTCAAAATATTTTGATTATTGTCCCTTCATTGCTCCAGATGGATCATATTTAATTTTTGGTTCATATCGTGGACGTGCAGATGGACTTCTATATATAAGTTTTAACAAAGGGAATGGAGAATGGACTACTCCGATCAACATGAATAGCTGTGGTGCGAAAATCAACAATACAACGGCTCACCATAGCAACCCCTCTCTTTCCCCCGACGGAAAATTTCTGTTTTTCAGGCGACATGCCAACATGATGGAAATGGATGTTTATTGGGTGAGTACTAATATCCTCAAAAAGCTTAGAGAGAAGGCTATGATCGAAGCCTCTCCGCAAAAATCCACCAATCCCAAAGGAGACTACTTAGGCCAAACTCCACCTGGTGACATGCCAGTAATTTTTGCGCCCGGGATTGTTTCAGTAAATGGAAGACTTGAATTTAGTGTTTCGTTTTCTCCAGATTTAGAAGAAATATATTTTACAGGCAAAAGAAAAGGTGAAAGCTCAAGTATCTATTTCTCAAAACTTGTAGATAATAAATGGACAAATCCCCAAAAAGCAAATTTAACAAAAGGGGGGGAAATGGATGAAATGGAAGCCTTTGTGAATCATAGTGGCAAAAGAATTTATTTTACAGCCAGTGATTCTATGGGTGTTGAAATCTGGACCGCAACTCGTTCAGGAGACTGGTGGACTAATGCAAAAAAACTTGACTCTCCGATAAATGATGATATGGCTTTTTATCCAAATGAAGCGGAGAATGGTGATCTTTTTTATAAGAATGTTTCAAAAGGAAAAATGTATTATGCTCCCAACAGGGATGGCAGATTTCCTGAAATATTCGAGGCAGGAATTGAATATGGTAGCCACGGTTTTATTGCCCCATCACAAGACTTTATGCTGATAGACGCCCTAAAAGAAAATGACAAAACAAAAGACAAGGATATTCACGTCTGTTTTAAGAAGGAAGATGGAGCATGGACAAAACCAATAAACCTTGGAAGTACAATAAATTCCAATTTCAATGAAACATGCCCAAGTATCTCTCCTGATGGCAAATATCTATTTTTTAGCAGATATAACGAAGAAGGTGGCTTACCAAACATTTATTGGGTGAGTGCAAAAATAATTGATGACCTAAAAACGCAATTCCTTGCAGATATATCTTTAAAAGAAGAATTGTTCAGTGCTGTTGACACTGATGATTTAGCTAGAGTTAGAGCCCTTATAGAATCAAACCCAAGTTTATTAGAAGCGAAAGACAGAGCTGGCAGCACACCACTCATTAGGGCATGCCTCAACTTTCAGACATTTGGCAGACAAGTGGAAGTCGCAAAATTCCTCATCGAAGCAGGTGCTGATGTGAATGTAATAAATAATTATCAGGCAAATGCATTGCTTAGAGCCAGCGTTGGTCGTGGCCCGGATTATGACCTTATAAAATTGCTTGTATCAAAAGGTGCAGATGTTAATGTACAAGGATATAATGGCATTACAGCTCTTCATTGGGCAGTTAAGTATAATGACCTTAAAACAGCAAAATTTTTACTTAAAAGTGGTGCAAATATAAATATCTCTAACGATTACAATGGACCTATCAGTACTTCAACTATTAGTGGAACGGTATTACAAGTTGCAATAAACTATAGTCAAAGTAATGAGATGGTTAAATTAATTATTGAGAATGGAGCAAAACTAAGTATCAAAGATTCTCAGGGGAACACAGAATTGCATTTAGCAGCCTTAAAGGGGAATACTGAACAAGCAAAAATTCTAATTGGGCATGGAATCGATCTAAATGCCAAAAACAATTTTAACAGAACGGCTTTATATTATGCTGCAAAACATGGGCATCGTGGAGTAGCAGAACTTTTAATTGCCGCCGGGGCAGATAAAAGCACGATACTTGAAACAAATTATGGCAAAGCGAAACAACTTTCGGAATCGCTCGAAGAAGGTGAAGCATATATCTGGGATCTGAATTTTAGCTATGCAGTAAAAACAAAAAACAATCTACTCGTATTTACCTTAGGTGGAATTATTGGCGATTCTTCAGAATCAGGTTTAGCAAATGGATTCTTAAATGCTGATGAATTGAATGATCAGAAAATCACCGTGTTTCTCCGCCATAGAGGCTCCTGGCCAATGGATGGAAAAAGGTTTACGGAACTAGCGAAATTAACTTCGAATGTAAAGATGGTTTCCAGTATTAAACCGGATTTCAGCAAGATGGAAGAATCTGAAATTCCTGCTTATCGTTTTGCGTCGCCAAATGAGAATTTTTCAGTGGATGGAATTAAGGTGCATACAATTCCGGCATTGGCTAGTGGAATGGGCTATCTTGTCGAACTTGATGGATTGAAAATTTTCCATGCAGGACTTCATATAAGTGACGACGACCCTGAACATATTGAAAAATTTCGCAAAGAGATTGATTTCCTGAAAGCTTTCGGCCCTGTTGATATTGTTATGCTTTCTACTCACAGCCATAGTAATGATGTGGGAACTGGATATGAGCAATACCTTTATCTGCTTGATAAACTAGCGCCAAAAGCAATTTACCTCTGGGGTGCCAATGTGCCAGAGCAATATGTACAATGCGCAGAATTCTTAAAAGTTCGCAATATCCCGATTAAATATCCAGAGACAAGCAAAGCAGCTGGTGAGCGGTTTCATTACCAAGGTGATAAAGGACAGAAATGATAAATAAAGCTAGGCTTGGTATTTTATTTTTTTCCCTCAAGGAGTGCAATTTAACCTATGAAGTTATGCCTGGCAACAAAAAGACAATCAATTATTTGAGTGAAACGATTTTCTTATTAAAATAAAGTAAAAATATTAATCTAAAAAAAAGGAAGA
>CAYUNU010000051.1:0-3079 GCA_964446195.1 uncultured Porphyromonadaceae bacterium
CTTTTTCCGAAAAGATTTCTTTTAAGTGAAAATGATGTGTTCAGCCCTGAAACCTTTAGAAGTATCTCCTTCGGTTTTTCTAGATCGTTCTGATCTTTCAGGTGAACAGAACTTTGGTGGCTGTATGTTTTTTCCCCAGCAAAAAAATCCTTTAGAGTGGGTAGTCTTAATGGTTTTCCATTCAAAGGAGGCCGACATGCCATTAATCCCTGTGTATAGGGATGAACAGCATGATTGATAATTGAACTAGTGCACCCTTGCTCTACAATTTCTCCCTTGTACATTACTAAAAGTTTTTCGGCAATATTAGCTATCACTCCTAAATCATGTGAGATAAATAATATACTTATTCCATACTTTCTGCTTAGCTCTCTCAGAAGATTAAGAATAACCTTCTGTATTGTAACATCTAAGGCCGTTGTTGGCTCATCTGCAATTAAAAGGTCGGGCTTGCAGGCAATTGCCATGGCGATCATAACTCTCTGCCGCTGTCCACCTGATAATTGGTGGGGATAAGACTTATAGATTTCTGCGGGACGCGGCAGCTGTACTTCGCCAAAAAGCTCAAGCGTGTTTTTTTTTGCTTGATTAGGGCTAAGTTCCAGGTGTTCTTTTAAAACTTCATCAACTTGAACCCCGCAGCGCATTGCAGGGTTAAGAGAACTCATCGGTTCCTGGAAAATCATCCCAATATGTTTGCCACGGATTTCCAGTAATTTTTTTGCGCTTAGTTGTCTAAGATCAACCTGGCTCCCGGCATTTGAATGATAAGTAATTTTTCCTGATGAAAAGCTTGATTCAGGTAGTAGACCAATCAGGGATAATGCTGTTAGTGTTTTTCCTGACCCTGATTCCCCAACAATCCCAACTCTCTGACCTTTTTCAATCGAGAAGGATACATCCTTTACGGCCGGTTCTTTATTTGAGTTAAAAGAAACTGTAAGGTTTTGGATGTCAATCAGGGGTGTTTTCAATCAAAATAGTTTTTTATGTAATTCTCCAATATGTTTTAAGGGCTCTATTTGAATATCGAATCTTGTAAAATCAGTATTTTTAAGATTGGCATAGGGGATCATTATCTGCTTGAATCCCAGTCGGGCAGATTCAGCAACTCTTAGTTCGATTCTTGTTACAGGTCGGAATTCACCAGACAAACCTAGTTCTCCGGTAAAACAGATATTTTGCTCAACGGCCACATTGTTTTCCGAGGACAGTATTGCCGCTACAACGGCCATGTCAGCTGCCGGGTCACTTACTTTGAGCCCGCCAACCATATTCAGGAATACGTCTTTCACAGTAAGCTTAAAACCTGCTCTTTTTTCCAGAACAGCAAGCAACATTCCAAGGCGCCTGTTATCAAATCCTGTTGCCGAACGTTGAGGGGTACCATAAGCGGCAGTACTCACCAAGGCTTGACTTTGTAGCATAAGTGGACGATGACCTTCAATTATGGCTGCAACTGTATTTCCACTAAGTTTCATCTCCCTATTGGCCAGCAGAAACTCAGATGGATTGGGAACAACACGGAGCCCAGTAGAACGCATCTCAAAAATACCCATTTCATCTGTTGGGCCGAAACGGTTTTTCAAAACCCTTATAATACGGTAAAGGTGATTTTGGTCTCCTTCAAATTGCAAGACTGTATCCACCATGTGCTCAAGCACTTTTGGGCCAGCTAGATGTCCATCTTTGTTAATATGGCCTATAAGCAGAACAGGACAATTGCTGGTTTTAGCAAAATGAATAAGCTGATTGGTGCATTCACGTATTTGTGTGACAGAACCTGCAGATGATTCTGCTCTATCAGTTACTAGTGTTTGTATTGAGTCAACAATGACAAGTTCAGGCTCGAAATGATCGATCTGAGCCATAATATTCTCCATGGATGTCTCGCTCAGGAAAAATATCTTATCGTGCCCATCCCCCAATCTTTGGGATCTCATTTTTAATTGCTGAAGGCTTTCTTCCCCTGATATATACAGTGTCTTTACCCTACTAAGCTGTAAACTAAGCTGAAGCACCAGAGTGGATTTTCCTATGCCTGGCTCACCGCCAATAAGGACAATTGAACCTGAAACTAAACCACCACCAACTACCCTGTCGAATTCAACATTCCCTGATATTATTCTGCTTAATTGTTGAATATCAATGTCGACAAGCTTTTTGGGTCGTGAGCTTAGATTGTGTTTAGTAGATTTTTTACCCGATCCAGATTGGATTATTTCCTCGACATAAGTATTCCATTCATTACATGCGGGGCAATGGCCAACCCATTTTGCGGATTGAGAGCCGCAGGATTGACAGACATAAACACTTTTTGATTTCAATTAACCAGCTTATTGGTTTCTGTATCAGGAAAGATCAGGCTTGGGGTATGTTTCTTGGCTTCCTCAAAGTCCATGGATGCATATGAAATTATAATCACTACATCTCCTACCTGCACTTTTCTAGCGGCAGGACCATTCAAACAAACCTGCCCTGATCCCCTTACTCCTTTAATAACGTAGGTTTCCAACCTTTCACCATTGTTGATATTAACTATCTGCACTTTCTCATTCTCAATGATATTGGCAGCATCCATCAAGTCTTCATCTATGGTAATACTACCAACGTACTGAAGGTTGGCCTCAGTAACAGTAACTTTGTGGATCTTTGATTTACATACTTCGATAAACATGATTTTATTCCGCTAATCGGTGCAAAGATAAGGATTTCCCAAATCACATTACAAAAACATCATAGATATCAAAAAAGTTCAATGTTATTTTAAATCTATCTTGATATTGTCGATAAGACGAACCTTTCCGGCTTTAACTGCTATGAAACATCTTACAGAGTCCGATTCACCCCAATTATCGATAGTTTTTAATGTTTTTTCTTCTGCAAATTTTATGTATTCGAGCTCGAACCCAGGTTTAGAATTTATCATTTCTGACACAATCATTTCTGTTTCAATAACTGTATGGGATTTAGCCAGGATAGCAGTTCTATTTATTGCCAGATTAATTATTCCTGCGTTTTTCCTGTGAGCTGGCTCCAATAATTGATTCCTGGAACTCATGGCCAAACCATCATCTTC
>CAYUNU010000051.1:3179-14226 GCA_964446195.1 uncultured Porphyromonadaceae bacterium
AGGTCTTTATCCAAATCCCTTGGATAATTATTTAGATCTTCAGGGTCGTTGAACTGAATTGGATTTACAAAGATGCTTACTGCTACAGCATCGTTTTCTTTTTTGGCTTTTCTAACAAGAGAGAGGTGCCCTTCATGCAGAGCTCCCATTGTTGGAACTAATCCCAGCTCAAGTTTATGTAAAACCAAGCTCTCATTATAGGCCTGAGTTTCTGAAATTGTTTTGAAGACTTTCATCTTTGTCTGTAAAAACGGGCACGAAGATATGCAGAATTGTGTTTAGTAGCCTTATCTTACTGGTAATAAGTTGAGAATTAGCCTAAAATTTACTAATTTTGCAGTCTAAAAGGAAAAGCCCCCAAGGGATGAAGAAGCAAAGAATTCTATACGTTTCGCAGGAGATTACTCCATATCTGCCTGAAAGCGAGATGTCCAATATTGGCCGTCACCTGCCACAAGGCATACAGGAACGTGGTCGTGAAATACGTACTTTCATGCCAAAGTATGGCAGTATAAATGAGAGGAGGAATCAACTTCACGAAGTAATTAGATTGTCGGGTATGAACCTGATAATAAAGGATACAGACCATCCTCTGATTATCAAGGTCGCCTCAATTCAGGCTGCCAGAATGCAGGTTTATTTTATCGACAATGAAGATTTTTTCGATAGGAGGGCGGTATTGACTGATTCCTCAGGAAAAGAGTTTGAAGATAATGATGAGAGGGCGATCTTTTTTGCCAGAGGTGTTTTGGAAACTGTGAAAAAGCTTCGCTGGGCACCGGATTTGGTTCATTGTCATGGCTGGTTTACCTCTGTTTTGCCTCTATATCTAAAGAAAGCTTTTGGTGAGGATCCCTTGTTTCACGAAACAAAAGTGATTTCTTCGGTGTATACCAGTGGATTTAATAATAGTTTAAATAAAGATTTTAATAATAAAGTTCGAATGGAAGGCATCAGTTCTAAAGATGTTGACGTTATTAAAGAACCGGACTTTATTCAGCTGAACAAACTGGCAATTGAACACAGCGATGGAATAATAATAGCGAGCAAAGATGCTAGTCAGGAATTGGTTGATTTTGCTAAGGCCACAGGAAGGCCAGTTCTGGAAGTTAAGGATCAGGATAATTACATTGAGGAATATTCTGATTTCTATAATAAGATTTTAGGAGTTTAGTTTTTTTTAAAAATAAAGAATATTGATGGAACCGCGTTTGCAGGGATTTATTCAAAGCAAGCTCCTGTTTAAGGGGCTTCTTCTTTTTCTTATTATCGGAATGTGGTCGTGTGAAAACGATAGCAAAATTGGTCTGGAGATAACCCCTCCTGGAGAGCGTTTTGCGTATCATACCGATAGCGCATCAGTGATCAGAGTAAGTTCATTGAGGCAGGATTCCCTTACTTCAGAGAAAAGAGACAGGAGTCTTCTGGGGTCGATGAATGATCCGGTTTTTGGAAATACCAAAGCTGGTATTCTGGCTCAACTTCGCCTCTCAACCAATGATGTGGATTTTGGTGAGGGAGTGGAACTTGATTCCGCCGTAATTCTGCTTAAATACCAGGGTAGTTACGGCGATACAACAGACATGCAACACTTAAAGGTTTATGAGCTGACAGAGGACCTGTATTTTGATTCAACATATTATTCTAATATTGACCTTAGCTCTTACTATTCCGAAGGTGAGTTGATCGCTGATATGCAATATTTTCCAACCCCTTCGGCCGATAGCCTTCTGATTAGGGTTGACGATAGGATTGGTGAAAAAATCATCTTTGCTGATGATACACACATTCAGGACAATTCCTCATTCCTTGAATATTTCAAAGGAATATATATAGAACCTGTTACCTCAACAGAAGAAGGATCGATTTCATATTTTGATCTCTCAGGTGGATATTCAAGAATGACGGTTTACTACCATAATAACAGTGAAGATTCACTCAAGTATGAGGTTGTCATCAATAATAATTGCACTTGGATAAATACTTTTGATCATGATTTTCAGGGATCTGAGGCTGAGCCTGTAATTAATGACTCAACCATAAATTTCAAAAATATTTATGTGCAATCAATGGCGGGTTTAAGAGCTCATGCTATGATTGAGTTTAGTGATACACTTATGAAATTGAGCGATCTTGGGGTTGCTCTGAATAAGGCCGAACTAATTATACCAGTGGCAACAGAATATATTATTGATAATAAACCGGTACCAGGAAGCATACAGGTATTCAATGCTCTTGAAGATGGAACGAATGCTTTTATTGATGATGTATTTCTTGGAGAGGAGTATTATGGTGGTTACTACAGACAAGAAACTGGTGAATATATTTTCAATATCGCGAGGTATGTTCAGAATTTATTGGATCCCTTGTCAGACTTTCGTTTGAAGAATACAGGTCTATTTATTGTGGTAAGTGATGCCAGAATAACAGCTAATCAGGTCGTACTTAAGAATGATCCTTTGGGTGAACGTTTTCGCCTTAATATCACTTACACGGTTTTCAATTAGTTTAAATAATTCATAGGGTCCATTATCTTTTTTCATACTGATCCTGATAGTACTTTTCGTAATCTCCTGAGATTATCCTGTTCATCCAGTCCTCATTGTCGAGATACCAGTCGACTGTTTTTTCCAGTCCTTCTTCGAATTGAAGACTTGGCATCCAACCAAGTTCATTAGCGATCTTTGAGGCATCGATGGCGTATCTGAGATCGTGACCGGCTCTATCCTTTACAAAAGTTATCAGGCCGGCTGATGTTCCTGGATTACGATCAAGTTTCTTATCCATAACTTCGCAAAGTTTCTTAATAAGATCAATGTTAGTCCATTCATTGTGTCCACCAATATTATATGTTTCAAAGTTGCTTCCTCGGTGAAAAACCAGATCAATAGCGCGAGCATGGTCCTTCACAAATAACCAGTCGCGCACATTCTCTCCTTTACCGTAAATAGGAATAGCTTTTAAGTTTTTAATATTGTTTATTGCCAATGGCAAAAGCTTTTCTGGAAATTGGTTTGGCCCGTAATTATTTGAACAATTGCTTATCACTACAGGTAGTCCATAGGTATGTCCATATGCCCTGACCAGATGGTCGGAGCTGGCTTTGGATCCTGAATATGGACTTTTGGGATCATAGGGGCTGGTTTCGTAGAAGAATCCTTCATCTCCAAGAGACCCATATACTTCATCTGTTGATATATGATAGAAGCGCTTACCGGAAAAAGAATCTAGCCATTGTTTTTTAGCTGCATTGAGCAGGTTTACCGTTCCTATAATATTGGTTGTAATAAAAGCCATGGGGTCGGATATCGACCTGTCCACATGGCTCTCTGCAGCTAAGTGAATAATACCATCAAAATTATATCTCTCAAACAAATTCTCAATCAATTCTGAATTCCTTATATCACCTTTTTCAAAACAATAATTGTCTGATTTTTCGATGTCGGTGAGGTTTTCCAGGTTGCCGGCATAAGTTAAAGCATCAAGGTTTACAATTTTGTAATCCGGATAATTGTTAACGAAAAGACGCACGACATGGGATCCTATAAATCCGGCTCCTCCAGTTATCAGAATAGTTTTTTTCATTGAATATTTATTTAATTCCTCTTATATTTTTTTCCCATTTCCAGGCTGAAGTTAGTGTTTCCTCCAGCGTACTGCTTGCTTTCCAACCAAGTACATCGTTGGCAAAGCTTGTATCAGCCCAAACCTTCTCAATATCTCCCTCCCGTCGGTCAACTATCTGATAATTAAGTTTTAATCCTGTTGCCCTTTGGAAGGTTTCAATCATCTCTAATACTGATGTTCCCCTTCCTGTACCAAGATTGAAGAATTCGTAGTTAGATTTATTTTCAGAGTTCAGCAAACGCGAAATCGCTGTTACATGAGCTCTTGCAAGGTCGTTAACATTTATGTAATCTCTAATTGCAGATCCATCAGGAGTGTTATAATTGTCACCAAATACATTGAGCTTATCATGAATTCCAGCCGCAGTTTGCGTGATGAATGGTACCAGATTATTTGGCACTCCTATTGGTAATTCTCCGATAATTGCGCTTGGATGGGCCCCGATAGGATTAAAATACCTGAGAGCTATGCTCTTAAGTTTGGGAATGGCCTTCATGGTATCCCGAATAATATCTTCGGATATTTTTTTTGTGTTTCCATATGGAGATTCTGCAGGAAGAGTTGGTGCACTTTCCGTGACCGGTAATTCTTTGGGTTGTCCGTAAACAGTACAGCTGGATGAGAATACAAAGTTTGGAACATCGTACTTGTCCATAAGCTGGAGAAGGTTTACAAGAGAAGCAATATTGTTATGATAATACTTCAGTGGATTATTAACCGACTCCCCAACTGCTTTATGTGCTGCAAAATGTATTATGGCTTTTAGCTTTGGATATTTGGCAAAAAACTGATCCAAAAGCTCTTTGTCGCATAAATCAAACTTCTCAAAAACAGGTTTTACTCCAGTTATTTGTTCAATGCCATTTAGTGAATCAATATTTGAATTATCCAGATTATCAATAATAACAACGTCGTAGCCATTATTAATTAGCTCAACGCATGTGTGTGAACCAATATATCCTGTTCCTCCAGTAACCAGTACCAAATCCTTCATCTATTTTATTTTTTTAACTGTTTTATTACTCAATAAATATCTTTCCTTACTCTCAGGGCAAATTGCAAAACCTTCATTATCAAACTTTAATTTATGCCCATATTCGCTCATCCATCCTGTCTGCCTGGCTGGATTTCCAATAACAAGCCCATATTCGGGGATATCTTTGGTGACAACGGCACCTGCGCCGATAAAAGCAAATGCTCCTATATTGTTTCCGCAAATAACAGTAGCATTGGCTCCAATACTTGCGCCTCGCCCGACCCTGGTTGGCAAATACTGGTCTTTGCGAATAATCTGGCTGCGGGGATTAACTACGTTGGTAAAGACCATTGAAGGTCCGAGGAAAACATCATCATCACAAATTACACCAGTATAAATAGATACATTGTTTTGCACCTTAACATTATTACCCAGAACAACATCAGGAGAAACTACTACATTCTGCCCCAGGCTGCAGTTCTCACCAATTACTGAGCCGGTCATAACATGCGTGAAGTGCCATATCTTAGTTCCCCTGCCAATTTTTGATCCATCATCTATCACGGCAGTTTCGTGTGCAAAAAAATCTTTAACCATGGCTTAAATGCTGTTTAATAAGGTTTTGACAATATAATCCAGCTGATCATCTTTTAGTTCTGTATGCATTGGTAAAGATAACACTTCACTGCAAAGCTTTTCGGTAACTGGGAAATCATCCTTCTTATAACCGGCACTTGAAAATGCTTTCTGCCTGCTAATTGGCATTGGGTAATACACCATACTGGGGATTCCTTTTTGTGCAAGTAAGGACTTAAGATTATCTCTTTTACCATTCAATATTCTTAGTGTGTACTGATGAAAAATATGGTCACTGGTTTCTGTCCGATGAGGAATAATGATTTCGGAATGACTGTGGAGATGATCATCATAGAACCTTGCCGCTTTTTGTCTGGCAGCGTTGTATTGATCCAATAGACCCAGCTTTATTCTTAGAATAGCAGCTTGAATTGTGTCGAGTCTTGAGTTTACACCAATAAGATCGTGGTAATACTTAATTTTTGAGCCGTGATTCACAATCATACGAATCTTTTTGGCCAACTTCTCATCTTTGGTGAATATTGCTCCTCCGTCACCGAAACACCCAAGATTTTTAGAAGGGAAAAAGGACGTTGTGCCTATTTCACCGATTGTCCCGGCGTGCTGCGAGTGACCATCCGAAAATGTGTACTTTGCTCCAATTGCCTGGGCATTATCCTCAATTACCGGTATGCCAAATTCTTGTCCTATTTTCATAATCTCATCCATTTCGGAAACTTGTCCAAAAAGATGAACCGGAACTATTGCTTTAGTTTTTTTAGTTATAGCTTTCCTGATCAGATTGGCTTGGATATTAAAAGTATCAGGATTAACATCAACCAATACGGGCTTTAATCCGAGAAGGCTTATTACCTCAACGCTTGCAATAAATGTGAAATTGGAAGTAATGACTTCATCTCCTGGCTGCAGATCCAGGGCCATCATTGCTACCTGAAGAGCGTCAGTTCCATTACCACATGTTATTACGTGATCAATATTAAGGTAGGACGCCAGTTCATCACGGAAAAGATGGACAGCATCACCGTTAATAAAAGCCCCCTTTTCAATAGTTTCCTGGATTGCACTATCAATTTCACTTTTAATACTTAAGTATTGGTTGAACAGATCAACCATCTGAATCTTGTTCATGTTGGTTTGCCTTTTCTCCTGGCTTTAGGATGTTCAAATATAATATTTATCGGTTGGTATATAAACCATTTTATATATCTTGCCTATCATAATAAACTGTTCCAATATTTGGAATATTTTGTTTGAGTGCTTAATTTTGATAAATATTTAAAGGGATTGACAATCAAAGGATTGGCTTACTCTATAACCTTCACAAAACTAGTAAGTTAATTTGTTGATAAACTAATAATGGATATAGAAAAGAAAATATTACATCTGCTTTATTTTAAGGATTGTGTTATTATTCCTGGTTTGGGTGGCTTTGTGTCAAATTATTTGCCAGCTAGAATGAGGGAAGAATCACAAACTTTTTTACCTCCTGCAAAGGAAATTGGTTTCAATAGGGAATTGGTTCATGATGATGGTGTTTTTGCAGGATATTTAGCGAAATGTGATAATATTTCTATAGTAGACGCATCTGGTCGGATTGATAAATTTGTCAATTTTGTTTTTAGTGAGCTTGAAAAAAAGGGCACCTTTGAGATAAGAACCATTGGGAAATTGTCTTATGCAAGGACCGGGGAAATGATTTTCAAGGCTGGCGGCGAGATTAATTTTTTGGCAGATTCTTATGGTCTGAGTTCTTTTTATTATAAAAGACAGGAGAAGGAAAATCCCCTCCTCAGGTCTGCGATTTTTAAGCATGGGAGTAAGGTTGGCGCACTTGCTCTTCCTGGTACACTAGCCAGAACAGAAAGGCAGAGATCGCTTAGGCGAGTGGCTATTGCTTTGCCTTTGCTAATTGCTATTTCGCTTCTTCCACTTAATCACAGGCATGGATCTCAAATAGGACAAAATAGTGCTGGTTTTCTCCCATTGCCTTCGCTAACATTAGTGGAGTTAACTGATGATAGTGAATCAATAAAAGGCTCTAATCCTGATTTGGTTGACATATTTGTTATTGAAGGTATGGTTGTTGAAGGTATCAGTAATCATGAACCATTTGACCGAAATTCATATGCAATAGTTGCAGGGAGCTTTAGTACGGAAGAAAATGCTGACGTACTCAGAAAAGAATTAGTCCAAAAGGGCTATGGTCCAGAGGTATGGAAGGCATCCAATGGTTTTTACCGGGTTGTTATTCAGGCACATCAAAGCATAACAGCTGCTGAGAATGCTATTGCTGAACTGAAGGAAGAGCTTAGTGGTATAGAATTTTGGATTCTTCAATAGGCTATTTAACTTCAGCTCCACTTATCATATCTTCTTCGGGGCTAATAAATACAAGGTTACCCATACTATCTTCAGCCAGAAGAATCATACCCTTGCTTTCAACGCCCCTGATCATACGTGGCTCAAGATTAGCCAACAAGCTTACCTTTTTACCTGGCAGCTTGGAGGGGTCAAAATGTTCGGCAATACCAGATACTACTGTACGAGTATCGATACCAGTATCAACTTTTAGCTTGAGTAGCTTTTTTGTTTTTGGGATTTTTTCAGCTTCTAAGATGGTGGCTATTCTGATATCCATCTTTGTAAAATCATCGTAACTGACTGAGGGTTTTGCCGGTGGCAGCTCAACTTTATCAGCCATGTTTGCTTTTTTTGTTGCCAGAAGTTTTTCGACTTGAATTTCAACTTCATTGTCTTCTATTTTTTCAAACAGCAAAGAAGGTTTGTTTAGTTTATGACCGGGAGTAATAAAACTGATATTCCCAATTGCACTCCAAGGCTGTTTTGTGAAGTTCAAAAATGTTCGAATCTTATCCATGCTATGAGGCAGGAATGGATCTAACAGAATAGACAGATTTGCTGTGATTTGCAAAGAGATATTTAGTATTGAGGCAACTCGGGCTTCGTCCTCTTTAATTAATTTCCATGGTTCGGTCTCTGCCAGATACTTGTTTCCCAGTCGTGCTAAGCCCATAGCTTCTATCAGGGCCTCTCTGATTCTAAAAGCCTCCATGCTCTTTTCGACACGTTCTTTTATCTCAGTGATCTGACCAAGAACATCTTTATCCTCATCTGTAAGTTCGTTTAGGTCAGGGCAAACACCTTCATAATACTTTTGTGTGAGAACCAGGGTTCGATTTACAAAATTTCCAAGGACGGCAACAAGTTCATTATTATTTCTTTTCTGAAAGTCTTTCCAGGTAAAGTCATTGTCTTTAGCTTCCGGAGCATTTGCTGTAAGTACGTATCTGAGTACATCTTCTTTGCCAGGGAAATCCTGAAGATATTCATGCAGCCAAACAGCCCAGTTTCTGGAGGTAGATATCTTATCATTTTCCAGGTTTAGGAACTCATTTGCAGGGACATTGTCGGGAAGTATATAGTCACCATGAGCTTTTAACATTGTTGGAAAGACAATGCAATGAAACACGATATTGTCTTTACCAATAAAATGCACCATCCTGGAATCGTCGGATTTCCAATATTTTTCCCAGTCCTTTGTGAGTTCCTTTGTTGCCGAGATGTATCCAATAGGAGCATCAAACCAAACATATAATACCTTTCCATCTGCACCTTCAACAGGCACCTGAACTCCCCAGTCAAGGTCGCGGCTCACTGCCCTAGGATTCAGCCCTTGGTCGAGCCATGATTTGCACTGTCCATAAACATTAGAACGCCACTCCTGATGATCTTCAAGAATCCATTTTTTTAACCATGGTTCATATTTGTCAAGTGGTAGAAACCAATGGGTTGTTTCTTTTAGAACAGGGGGATTTCCGCTCAGAGTAGATTTCGGATTTATTAAATCTGTGGCATTCAGTGAAGTTCCACAGGATTCACATTGATCTCCGTAAGCTTTGTCATTAGAGCAATGTGGGCAAGTTCCTGTAATGTATCTATCGGCCAGAAATTGCTTGGCCTCTTCATCATAATATTGTTGGGTTGTTTGCTCAATGAATTCACCCTGGTCATAAAGTTTTCTAAAAAAATCAGAAGCTGTTTCATGATGAATCTTAGCAGATGTACGGTGGTAAATATCGAATGATATTCCAAAGTTGGCAAAGGATTCTTTGTTTATTGTGTGATACCTATCGACAACATCCTGAGGAGTGATTTTTTCTTGTCTGGCTTTCAGTGTGATAGGTACTCCGTGTTCATCAGAACCACAAATAAACAGGACATCTTTTCCATTTTGACGTAGAAATCGCGTATATATATCAGCAGGGACATAAACTCCGGCCAGGTGTCCGATATGAACAGGTCCGTTAGCGTATGGTAGTGCAGCAGTAACTAAATGTCTCTTATACTCTTTCATTGGATAATCATCTTGAACAATTAATTTTGGAAGCTACAAAATTACTAAAGAAAGCGAGAAAGTGAAGTTTGCTGTTTAGCTTTACAAATTAACTATAAGCAAATGCGAAAAATCAAACCACCTCTGTTAAAAGCCGGCGACAAAATTGGAATTGTTTCACCGGCGAGATTTGTGTTGCCTTCCGAAATTGAAGGTGCTCTCGGATGGATTGAAAAAATGGGATTGGTGCCGGTTCTGGGCAAGCATGTTTTTGATCAGGATAAGCAGTTTGCAGGGAAAGATGAGGAAAGAGCTGCTGATTTCAGAGGGTTTTTAGAAGATCCTGATATTGCATGTATATGGTCAACGCGCGGAGGCTATGGAAGTGTACGACTTATTCCCTATTTGTCGGAATTAAATACTACTCAAGCACTAAAATGGGTTATTGGCTATAGTGATCTTACTGTTTTTCATTCCTGGCTCCACCAGAAATTCAATGTGCAGAGTATTCACGGTCCGATGCTCTTTTCCTGGAATGAATCTCCTGATACTAATGAATCTTTTTCGAAATTAGCAGAAGTGTTGCTGACTGGGGGTATTGAATATCAATATAATACTCATCCTTTAAATAGGATTGGCGAAATTCATGGAGTTCTTACCGGTGGCAATTTATCAATGCTATATAGCTTAAGAGGAACAGATCTGGATCTGGATCCCCGCGATAAGATCCTGTTCCTGGAGGATGTTGATGAATACTTGTATCACCTGGACAGGATGATGCAGAATTTTAAGCGAGCTGGCTGGCTTGACAGGATATCAGGATTATTGGTGGGTAGTATGAATAAGATGAATGACAATAGTATCCCATTTGGCCAATCCCCCGAAGAAATAATCTCCGGAATAGCTAATGATCACAATTTGCCAGTAGTTTTTGGACATCCTGCGGGACATCAGGAGAGAAATATACCGCTAGTATTTGGTGAGGAGATCAGAATAAGCGTGACCAGGGATAAAGTTTTTTGCAAGCAATAATATTTATAAGCTTATGGATAAAATGGAAATTGGAAGAATGGGAGAATCTGTAGCAGAAAACTTTCTTGAGACAGCTGGATATAAAATTCTTGAAAAAAACTGGTACCACAGACACAAGGAGTTGGATCTGATTGCAGTGGATGATGATGAGCTTGTTGTTGTTGAGGTTAAAAGCCGTCAGGCTCCTGCCCTCGATAGTCCGGCTATATCAATTGATAGAAAAAAGCAAAGGAACTTGGTTTTTGCTGCTAATGCTTATGTTAGGATGAACAGAATCTCACTTGAGGTTAGATTCGATGTTATATGGGTTATTTTTAAAGGTGATCGGCCCGAAATTGAGCATATCAGAAATGCTTTTGTTCCCAGTTTGTAGTAGGTTAAGTAGGAAAAATGCTATATTTTTAAGTATATGAGAACAATAAAGGATAAACAAAAAATTGCACTAGTTCTTTCCGGAGGAG
>CAYUNU010000052.1:0-14220 GCA_964446195.1 uncultured Porphyromonadaceae bacterium
CTGGAGCACAGAGAAGAAGGAAAAATTGCAATTGTTAATTGAAAAAATTCATAAGCAATGGAGTATTGATAATGAATACATGGATCCACCTGGTTCAGGTACTTTAGTCTCTCTTGATCCGGAGTTGATTGTTCATCCACCAAAGGGCTTTGAAGTAGGTTATGTTCCTATTGTTATTGGCCAGAAATGATAAGACTTCATGAAACGAATTATACAAATTTTTACACTGTTTGGACCTACGTTGATACTTAGTTCCTGTATCAGCGAAAAGGGGGGGAAGGAAGTCAATGAATCAGATCTTCAGTTGCTAGGTAACCGTTTTTTTACATTTAGCACTGTCGTTCGTGTCAACCAAATTGAAACTTCCCGTGATTCAACTCATGGTGAAGATGAATCGAGTATTCACTCTCCGGCCGAGGCTCGGGTATTTCGGGAAACAGTGGAAAAAGGTTGGCCTGGAGCACGTATCACCTGGTCTTTTAGTTGGCGTGCCCTTCAGGATGAAAGGCCTAACTATGTTGATTTGAGGGCACTGGTAGTTTCATACCATAAGAAATATGGTGATGAGATAACGTTCATTCCCGGCGGTTATTTTGCAAATATGTACAACAGTCGGGAGCAAGTAAACCGGGATTTGCATGATGGTTTACAGATGGTATCCGACATGGTTGGGGGAGGATACCGTCCCAAAAGTGTGATAGCTGGTTTTCTCTCGGCTGAAAATATCAGATACCTGGCCGAAGAAGAAGATATACATGTTTGTCAGGGTAACATCTGGAGTCAATATGCCATCGATAATGGTGATGGTGAGGGCTCTATCTCCTATCCTTATTATCCATCTCTGGAACATTTCTGTAAGCCTGCTCAGGGAAAGGAAGATTTTATCGATTGCATTAACCTGGATGGTTGGACCATGGATTTCCTTAGCGCGAGATTTCCCGGCGGAAGATCGATTGATGGCCAATGGTGCGGCAGTCGTCAAGGCGTAGGGCCGATAGAGACTGTTATTAGATTAGGGATAGAGGAAGGAACGAAAGAGATGCTGGCTATCACAGCCTCCCATTTCGATAAGGGCTTCGAGCTGAATAACTTTGCCTGGGTTACCTGTATATGGGAAATGGGTCTTGTTGAAGCCAGGAAGATATATGGATACAAAGGACGAAACGGTATGGAGGGGATGGAGATATGGTTTCAAGAAATGCGCCGAAGGTGGCCAGAAGCTAAATGTATTACTCTTGGTGAATTTGGAATGCTGTATAGAGAGGAGTTTAAAGACAACGATGAGTTGAACTATCGATTTGTGCAAAGGGGAACAGGTGTTTGTGGCTCTGAACCCGAACTGGAAATAAAGTGGTTCATGAATAAAGATTTCAGGCTCGCCTTACTAAATAATTGGGAAGAAAACTCTCCTCCGAAAATCATCGATTTTACGCGTTATGATCTGAAGGCTGAGGAACCGGCTGATCCTGAATCGGGTGAGCATAGTCGTAACTGGAGTTTGATGAACCGCCTAAATCAAAAAGGTGTCAGGCCGCAGGACAAACCTATTGATTTTGAAGATCTCAATGATGAGGAGAAGGCTTTGATTGAGAAATGGGGAGTCATGGTAAAAGGGGTAAAAGGGGAAAAATAAAAGGGGGAAAGATTATGAAATATTTTTTTGTTTTTATTTTGGGGGTTTGTTTGCTTAGTTGCCTTAATAGGGGATTCGAAAGTGAGAATTCTCCTAATATTATTATTGTTTCGGGGGATGATTTGGCTTATAATTCGGTAGGTGCTTTTGGATGTGAGGTGCGTGATATCACGCCTAATATCGACAAGCTGGCCACGGAAGGGATGCGGTTTACAAATGCTCATGTGAATACACCCGTTTGCCAGCCATGTCGGCAGTCGTGGCTTACAGGGCGCTTTCCGCATACTAATGGTTCTGAGGGTTTTGAGCCTATAGATGAGGGTATTACAACTCTTCCCGAACAATTAAAAAGTTTAGGCTATTTAAATGGTATTCTGGGGAAAGAAATTCACCATCAACCCAAAGAGCGATTCTTTTGGGATTTTATACCCTTTATAACAGATATGGATTCGACATGGCGCAAGGGTAATTCACGCGATCCAGCTCTGTTTTATGAATATTCTCTCAAATTTTTTGAGATGGCCAGGGAGCAAGGCAAACCATTCTTCCTTAGTGCAAATTCTCATGATCCTCACAGGCCTTTTATTGGAAGCCATCAGGATACTCTTACCTGGGGAGATAATATGCCACCCGTGACACGCCAATATTCACCGGAAGAGGTGGATGTGTTGGGTTATCTTCCTGATATAAAAGATGTTCGTAAAGAAGTGGCTCAGTATTACGGCAGTGTTTACCGCTGTGATCAAAATATTGGTGGTGTTCTTAGTGCGTTAAAAGAGAGCGGCTTTGAAGATAATACTATAGTGATATTCTTATCCGACCATGGTGCTGCTTTCCCCTTTTCAAAAGCCCAATGTTACCTTAATAGTTCTAAAACACCATTGATTGTAAAGTGGCCCGACAGGATCGAGCCGGGATCTACTGATTCTGAACACTTTGTAATGGGAATAGACTTAATGCCGACTATTATGGAGATTGTTGGACTACCACTTATTCCTGATCTTGAAGGAGAGAGCTTTCTACCTCTTCTTTACAATAAAAAGCAAGATGACAGGGAGTTTGCCTATTCCTCCTTCTACCAGATTTTTGCCAGGAAAAGGTTCCCAATGCGCTGTGTCCAGAACGAGAATTTTGGATACATATATAATTTTTGGTCGGATCATGAGCAGACTATCGCTGGAGATGCCACCGGTGGCTTAACCTGGAAGGCTATGATAAAGGCCGCCGAAACGGATCCGGAAATAGCAAAACGGGTTGAGTTGTATAAATACCGCGTACCTGAAGAATTTTATAATTTTAAAAATGATCCTGATGCTCTGATTAACCTTGTTGATGATCCTAAATATGCTTCCGAGCTCAATAGGTTCAGGGCAAAGATGCTGGAAATGATGGAGAAGTACAATGATCCGGCATATCAGGCATATAAAGACAGAGAAAAGCCGGATGTGATCAAGAACTTTATGGAAGCCCAAAAGGAAAAGGCAAGAAGAACAAAACCGGATCAGAAATTCTAACTAATATTTACACTTATGAGTACCTTAAGAATTACCTTGATCTCATTGTTGTCCTTTACCTTGTTAGCACAACAAATCAAGTCGCAGGAAACAATTTACCCGGGAGCAGATGAAACCACTCCTTCTTTATCGCAGTACTTTTCCTGGATAAATAATACCAACGAAGGGAGCACTGAGGCACAGACTTTGGCCAATCTTGATTTCTTTAAATGGTTGCATGATGAATATGGAATGGTACTGGATATCTATGTAGTGAGTGCCGGTGCGATTGACAAAGGTGGGTGGTATGGAAGCATGGATTCGGAGGAGTTCAAAGCTCAGTTTCCTAATGGCTTTGATCCTATATACAAGAAAGCTAAGAAGATGGGTACACGATTGGGTACCTGGGGTGGTCCGGATGGTTTCGGCAATACTCCCGAAGAGGAAGAGGCCAGAATAGAAATGATTGTGAGTTTATGTCGGGATTATGAGTTCAGATTATTGAAGATGGATGCGGTTGTTGGTCAGTTAAGAGATGAGAAGCAGGATGCTTTTATCAGGATGATGAATGAATGTAGGAAGTATAGTCCTGATTTGATATTCCTCAATCACAGATTAAACTTAAGTGATGAGGCTAAAAAGCATGCAACCACTTTTCTTTGGGGAGGAGCGGAGACCTACATCGATGTGCACATGGGAAACTGGAAGATGAATGCACCGCATCATCGTGGAGGAGCCATCTCACGAGATGTTGTTCCTGATTTGATGCGTCTCACTGAGGATCATGGTGTGTGCCTCTCTTCTTGTCTGGATTATTGGGAAGATGATCTTATTCTCCAGGCTTTTAACAGGTCTCTTATCTTATCACCGCAGATTTATGGCAATCCCTGGTTTTTAAGAGATGATGAATACCCAAAGCTGGCAAGAATATTCAATCTTGCCCGCCAGTATGGTTCTATCATGGTGAATGGCATGGTTCTGTCGGAAGACAAGTATGGTGAAAAGGCAGTGTCCAGAGGTGATTCACGCACCAGGCTCATTACGCTCAGGAATCTCAGTTGGGAGCCTACGGAAGTGGACATTAGTATTGGAGAGGAGATCGGATTAACTGAGGATATTAAATATGAAGTAAGGTTATTGCATCCCACAGAAAGGATTCTAGGGAATTTCAATAAAGGGGAAGAAGTAAAAGTAGCCGTTGATCCTTATCGTTCTGCTTTGTTATTGATATGCCCGGAGAATGAAGGTGGGATAGGCGTTTCGGGCTGTGATTATGAGATCATCCAGGATGTTCCCGGGAAGCCTGTTAAGATTTTGCTCGAAGGTTTTCCCGGGACAAAGCATACGATAAAGCTTGATAAAGGCGGGAGGGCTCTTTTAGCAGCAGAGATAGATGGGAAGAAGGAGGATGGTTTTCTTCGTGGCAGGTCCTTGAAAATTGAATTCCCGGGAGAACTGTTGAAAGAGCAGTATCACAGGAAGATAGTAGATCTTTCTCCCTGCGAGGTACCTGATGATGCAGAGGCTCTTTATGAGGCCACAATATTTTCCACTGATAATAATGCTTTTGAAGTTAGAGAGCTCAAACGCTCAGGCAAAACAAGGATTCCTCAGGTTAAGGCTGCCAGGGACGCATTCCTCGAGCAGCCCCTTTTTGCCGATCGAGGTCTTTGGGATAGATATATGTTTGATGGAGATACTGAAACATCTTTTTATGTTAGTCGAAGAAGACGCACTCCCGACTTAATAAACGGTGGTTCTTTGAGATTGGATTTTGGGAAGCCTATTGCTATGGATGAACTTATTATTGATGTTGGCAGTGAGTATGCTTTGCAGCCCTGGAAAACTGAAGAAGCTGCCTTTCTGGAAGTTTCGGCAGATCTGCAGGAATGGATTAAAATCAGGATATTGGCTAAGAAGAAGATGAAAATTCCTCTCGATCCTGATAAACCGGTAAGATATGTTCGATTCAGAGGTACACCTGATAAAATTAATGAGGTTACGGGCTTTTTGCATGGTAAGGCCATTGATCGAAGTGGATGGCGTGGCTCACAATTATTTAGCCCTTATAATCGCATGCCAGCTGAAGCAGCTTGGTCGGCTTCTACAGTTATCAATGAAATTTCTGAAGGGGCTTACCTGGCCGTTTGTTTGGAAGGGGAGCATGGAACAGAAGGAGCTTATGCCGCTATGCGGGTTGATGGTAAACCTGTTGGGGCAAGCGACAGAAGTCATTCTTACCCTGTGAATGCATGGGAGTATCCGGCTATAAAAGCTAATTCCCATTACACCTATTATATCCCTTTAAGCAAAGATATGGAAGGTAAGGAAATTGATATTGTGGTCCTGGGTATGAAGGGAGGTGTTAAAAAATTCAAGCCTTATGCCTATCTTACCTGCTATCCCAAACCATTAGAAAAGATTGAATTATTATTGCATCCCAGTTCTACAAAATAAAATACCATGAATAAAACGATTACCACTTTCCTGCTTCTTACATTTTTTATCGTTCAAGGGAATACCCAGGAGAAAGCCTTCTATTGGTCTTTTGATGAAGATACAAGTGCTTACATTATTGATCAGGCCAATAATAAAATGGATCCTTTACATGGAAACTATGAATATGTATCAGGTGTTAAGGGAAAAGGCATTAAACTGGATGGTTTCCGGACTTATGCCAGGCGGGACAGGATGTCAACCGAAGCAATCACAGATGCTTTTACCGTTGAAGCCTGGATAGCTCCGGCAGCCTACCCATGGTCGTGGAGCCCTGTCCTGGATTGCTCGGAGCATGAAATTCGTGGTTTTTTCTTCGGGATAGATAATCAAGGGCATGTTGGATTTAAAATTGCTGCAGGTAATGGTTGGTACGAAGCAGTTACTGAGCACACGATTCCTCTCAGGCAATGGACCCATATCGCAGGTGTATATAATGCTGATGATAAGATTGTTGTGTATGTTAATGGTAAGGAACTAGCTGCACTAAAAATCAAGGGTGAATATGTTCCCTCAAGATTTGGAGCAGCCACTATTGGTAGGAATAATTTCTCTCAGGTATGGGAAGAATACCAACTCACTACACCAGATAGTTATTTTTTCCTGGATGGAATTCTGGATGAAATTTGTGTTACAGACATCGCAAAAACTGGTAAAGAGCTTAATAAGCATATTGATAATACCTCTGTAATTGATGAGCCCGAGCTTAGTGTAAGGAATAAATTTCCTATTGGACCAGCCGGTAACGGGTCGTTTGGAGCTTTTTACACTAAACTGGATTACTATAGCGAATGGGATGATATGTGGAGGGTAAGCGACAAGCCCGATATTTTTGTAAGGTTTGATGATTCACCGGTCCAGTTTATCTTCTGGAGAGGTGCCAGTTTTGTCCCAAGCTGGGTTTCCGAAAATGGAATCTGGAGTTGTAATGAGTGGGTTGAAACCTGGGGCAATGATGTTCAGGGCTGTGCCGAGCCCATTATGGACAGGCATTGTAAATACTCCCATGTGAGGCTTATAGAAAGCAATGATGCAAGGGTAGTGGTGCACTGGCGTTATGCCCTTAATGATAGCTTTGATGTGATAGCAGCCGTTGGCGATGACGGTAGGGGTGAATGGTGTGATGAGTATCATATTATTTATCCTGATAAAACCGGTATTAGAATCCAGGAATTGCACTATTCCCAACCCGAACGCAGACATGATTGGCTTGAACAGATGATTCTTTTGCCACCTGATCATTACCCATCAGATGCTTTGGAAGATGAGGAGATTACTCTTGTTAATATGAAGGGTGAGCATCACGACTATTCCTACCAGACTATAGAGTCGAATATGAATTTACCGAAAGGGGCCAATATCTCTTTGATCAATACCAAATCAGACTACCGTCCTTTCATTATCATTCCGCCCGATCCGGTTAGTGTTGTTGAGGGGACATGGGATTCGCCACCTTTTATCAGCTATTCGGCAAAAACAGGCAAAGGATACCACCAGGAACCTGCTGCCACGATTTACGGATGGTGGAATCACTGGCCTGTAGCCCAGATACCCGGAGATGGAAGATGGGTAATTACACCCGATCGGGCCAGTCATATCCTTGTAACTGCAGGAGTCCACTGGATAGACTACGAAAAGGATGAAAAAACCCGAACCAGAATCCTGTTCCAGGGAATGACCGAAAGACCAGCTACAGAACTGGTACCTCTGGCTAAGTCGTGGCTCAACCCACCTGAAATATCAATTATAAGCAAAGGATACACAGGTGGCCAATATGACAAGTCTGAAAAGGCATATATAATTGAGAAATCCAAGCTGAATAAGAGTAATGAGCTTGAGCTGAGAATAGGAGCATCTCCTGATTCACCTCTGATTAACCCTGCAATTATCATTAAGAATTGGGGAAGGGATTTGGCAGAGGTGAAGATTGATGGTAAACTCATGAAACAAGGTGACAGATTAAGGCAGGGCATTAGATCAACAGCTCAAAGTGATGATTTGATAATTTGGATGGAGTTGGAAAGTGTTAAGGAATTGAAATTAGTTTTAAATAGAAAATAATCCTGATGAAAAAAACGAGAATCATAATTGCTGTATTTGCATCATTAATATTCCTGATCCAATGCAGTACCCCTAGTAATGAGATGTCTGAGGAATTCAAGAACCCATCAGGTAGCTATCGTGCCGGTGCTTTCTGGTGTTGGCTTAATGGTAATATGACCAGAGAAGGCATCACGCGTGATCTCAAGGAGATGAGTGAGAAGGGGATGGGTAGGGCTGAAATTTGGGATGTTGCAGCTGTTAATAATCCTGATAACTATATCCCTGCCGGTCCTGAATTTTTAAGCGACAGCTCTGTAGCCATGATCAAATATGCCTTCGATGAAGGTCGGAAATATGGCATCAAAATAGGGATGGTTGGTTCGAGCGGATGGAATGCCGGCGGGACCTGGGTTGAGCCCGAATGGGCATCCAAGCAATTATTCCATTCCGAGCTAAGCATTAAGGGGCCTGTTAATAAAAGTCTGGATCTGCCATTTCCTGAAGTGCCAGCCAGATGTCCTAAGAACGAGGATGGTAATCCTCAGTATTACAGAGAAGTAGCAGTTTTTGCTCTTCCCTTTAGTGATGATAAAATAATCGAGAGGACTAATGATATTATTGACCTGACAGACAAGCTCTCAGATGGGAAAATTGATCTTGACCTTCCCGCGGGAGACTGGACTATAATGAGGTTTATTTGCTCTAATAATGGTCAACGACTTGTTGTCCCATCTCCCAAATCTGATGGTCTTTTCATCGACTTTCTCGACCCGGAGTCGACAAAAAAACATCTCTCACAATTTATGAACCGACTGGGAATCATCAAAGGTGAAGAGAGAGATGGAGGTTTGGCATATCTGGAGTTCGACAGTATGGAACTGGCCGAGGGAATAACATGGACCGATTCCATGCCTTCGATTTTTAAAGAAATGAGAGGCTATGATATTAGAAAGTATCTCCCTGTCTTAGCGGGATGGTCCATTAGGGGCGAATCAGAAAGGTTTTTATATGATTGGAAGAAGACAGTAAGTGATCAGTTAATATTCAGCCATTATACCACAGGAAGAAAATTCCTGGAGGAATACCATGTCGACCTGGTAGCCGAAGCCGGAGGACCCGGACCGCCAACCTGGAGTACTTGTCCGGTTGATGCTTTAAAGGCTCTGGGGAATGTGAGTGTGCCTCGTGGTGAATTCTGGGTCCGTCACAGAAATATCTTTCTGGTAAAAGAGATTGCCAGTGCAGCGCATATCTATGGAAGGAAAGTGATAGATGCCGAATCATTCACAACCTGGCGACGTTGGAAGGACAGTCCTTATGATCTTAAAAAGCTGGTCGACAGGGCTTTCTGTGAGGGCTTGAACTGTGTCACTTTCCATACTTTTGCCAGTACCGGTCCGGAAGATGGGCTGCCGGGAAGAACTTATCATGCCGGTTCGGATATTAATCATGCTAACACCTGGTGGAATAAATCAGGACCCTTCATGGATTACCTGGCTAGATGCAGCTATATGCTTCAGCAGGGTCTTTTTGTTGCTGATGCTGCCTATTATTATGGCGATCAGGCTCCTAATTTCTACCCGGCCTTTCATGTGGTTCCTGAAAAGATAATACCCGAAGACCTTGGCAAAGGCTACGATTATGATGTAGTTAATTCGGATATTATTCTTAACAGGATGAAGGTGGAGCAGGGTAAAATTATTCTTCCTGATGGAATGTCTTATTCCGTATTGGTTCTTCCTGATCAGGATTATATTCCTCTTGATGTGCTAAAGAAAGTAGAGCAGATGGTTAAGGAGGGTGCAACGGTAATAGGAAGAAAACCTCTTGGTGTTCCTTACCTGAACAATTTTTCTGATGAGAACAAAGAGTTGGCTGCAATAGTTACTGAGATGTGGGGAGATATTGATGGAGAGGATGTTAAGATTAATGAATACGGAGAGGGCAAGGTCATTCAAGGTTTGAGTGCCAGAGAGGTATTGGAGGCGGAGGGTATTTATCCTGATTTTATCTCTGCTGATAATTCATCACTCGACTACATTCACAGGCGCGATGGAGATACTGATATATTTTTCATCAGGAATAAAACAGATAAGAAATACTCCGGATCTTGTTCTTTCCGGGTGAGCGGCTCTTATCCTCAGATGTGGGATCCATCCACTGGCGAAGCTTTTAGAGTTTGGGACTTCAATAAAGATGACGGCCGAACCATAATTGATATTAATCTTGAAGAAAACGCTTCTGTTTTTGTCGTTTTTGAAAGTAATAAGCCATCGAACTCATTGGAGTCTGTTGAGATTCCGGAGCTTACAAAAAGCATTGATATCGATGGCCCCTGGAGGCTTACCTTCCCCGAAGGCTGGGGGGCACCGGCAGAGGCTAGTTTCGATAAGCTTATGTCATGGACAGATTCTGATATTGAGGGCATTAAGTATTTCTCCGGAACGGCAAGCTACTACAAAACATTCTCTGTGAAAGAGGAGGATATCACCAATATTACGAGGATTGAACTTGACCTGGGAGAGATTGCTGATGTTGCAGAGGTTTTTCTGAATGGAAAATCTGCCGGCATACTATGGAAGAAACCATATAAGGTAAATATCACTGAACTGATAAAATCAGGAGAGAACGAGCTTAAAATAGAGCTTGTTAATCAATGGGTAAACCGACTGACCGGGGATATGCTTGCAGCACCGGAGGATCGCTTTTGTAAAACGAACCAGCCGTATAAGAGAAGTGACGATCAGGGCTATGATAATTGGATCGAGGATAGTGATGAGACTTTTAGAGTCAAGAGTTCTGGTTTGCTTGGGCCGGTTGTTTTGGTTTTTAGGCAGTAGTTGGTGTTTTGAATTTTAATTATGTGTTTATGAAGAAATTAGTTTTTGTTTGTCTTTTATTTATTGGGATTCAGGTTGATGGGCAGATCATTGATATGGGTATAGCTGATCCTGATACTTATTTGAGTGATCTTAAGGCTGAGATGCAAGTTGAATGGCCTAAGAACAGGACTATTAATATTGTTTTTCATGGACATTTTAAAACGCCTGTGGTTGCTACCTTATCTGCTTATCCGAATTTGGTTCTTAATGAGTTGAAGGCACTATATCCTTATGCAGTTGTTAATGTTATTGTTACTGCTATTGGAGGGGAGAATTCTATTACCGGAGCAGATAGATTTGAAAAAGAGGTTTTAATTCATAATCCTGATGTATTGTTTATCGATTATGCCTTGAACGACAGGGGACCGGGCTTGGAAAAGGCCTATGCTGCCTGGAGTGAGATGATAAGGAAGGCGAAGGATAAAAATATTAAGATCATTCTCCTTACTCCTTCTCCGGATCAAAGTGTTGATTATAGTGATCCAGATAATAAATTAAAAAAGCACACTGATCAGATCATCAGTTTAGCCAAGGAGCATCAGGTAGGATTGGTTAACAGTTACAAGGTTTTTGAATTTTTGTATCTTGATAAAGAACGACTAAAGATGTATATGGCGCAGGTAAACCATCCTAATAAAAAGGGGCATGGATTAATTGCGGATGAAATTATTAAATGGTTTAAGTAACTATTACTTTTAAACTTCAAAAAAATAAAATAAAATGAGAGCTAGTCTGTTGTCCCTAACGCTGCCTTTATTAGCAGTTATTGCTGCTATTGTTGTATTGTTCTATTCATGTAACAATAAGAGTTCAATAACTGATGCTCCGGTGAGTTTGCTTGTAAGTGAGGGCTTTGAAAATCCTATTGGCTTTTATGATAATGAGCCTACTTTCTCCTGGAAACTTCCTGATTATGGCTTTGTTAAATCCCAAACTGCATACAGAATTGTTGTTGCAAGTAATCCAAAGCTTTTGCCAAACAAGGCAGATTTATGGGATAGTGGAGAGGTTGGCACCGACCAATCGGTTTGGATAAAGTATGAAGGAAAGCCTTTAATATCAAGGCAAAAAGTTTATTGGCAGGTAATGTTTATTGATCAGGATGGAAATCCATCAGTCTGGAGTGAAAAAGCCAATTTTGAATTGGGGCTTCTAAGTAATGAAGACTGGAATGCCAAATGGATTAGTCTGGCTACAGAAGAAAAAAGAGATACTACCGAAAAAGGCCATTCGATAATCAGGCCTCAATATCTAAGGAAGGAATTTGTCTTAGCAGGAGGCATCGAACAGGCTCGATTATATATCACATCTCAGGGCGTCTTTGAGGCTCAGCTTAATGGCAAAAAAGTTGGGCAAGATGTGATGACTCCAGGTTGGACTCCTTATCAAAAGCGAATAGAGACTTTGACCTATGATGTTACAAATTACCTTTTTAAAGGAGATAATGCGATAGGTGTGATTTTAGGTGAGGGATGGTTTTCAGGCAGGATAGGTTATAACAGGAAGCACTGGATTACAAAGCCTGTACCCAAATTGATTTGTCAATTGGAGATTGTTTATAAAAACGGTAAGAAGGAAAGTATCTATTCAGATACTGATTGGTTAGGTACCAGAAATGGACCAATACGTTTTTCTGGTATTTATGATGGTGAAATTTATGATGCCAATATGGAAATATCAGGATGGAACCTTCGGGGCTTTAGCGCAGATTCTTGGTCGACTGTGGAGACAAGTGCTTTAGATTCAGAAACTAAACTGGTGCCTAAGCGACATTCTGCTGTTAGAGAAAAAATGAGGCTTCCTGCCAGGAGTATTTCAGAGCCTGAAGCTGGCAGGATAGTTTTTGATCTTGGGCAGAACATGGTAGGTGTGCCCGAAATCAATATTCCCGTAAAAAAGGATCAGAAAGTCACTATTCGTTTTGCCGAGATGTTGGAGAAGGATGGCAAATTGTACACGGCAAATTATCGAACAGCCATATCTACAGATTTTTATTTACCCGGAGCTGATGGTGAAATTAACTGGCATCCTAAATTTACTTTTCATGGTTTCAGGTATGTTGAGCTTAGTGGTTTTGACGAAAGTGTCCAGCCGGATAAATCCTGGGTCACAGGTATTGTACAATATTCGGATTTTGAAAAATCAGGATATTTTAATTCTTCTCATGAAAAGTTAAACAAGCTTCAGGAAAATATTAACTGGGGCTTAAGAGGCAATTTCTTTGATATACCGACCGACTGTCCGCAGCGTGACGAGAGGCTTGGGTGGACAGGAGATGCGCAGGTTTTTGCTCCTACGTCAATTTTTAATTGCGACGTATATTCCTTCTGGGCCAGCTGGTTACAGAGTGTGAGGGAGGAGCAGGGCGATGATGGTAGTATTCCTTTTGTTGTTCCGAATATTTTGGGCGACAGTTTTAGTTCGGGTTGGGCTGATGAAGCTACTGTGATCCCATGGGAGATTTATTTCAGAACGGGCGATAAAGGTGTTCTGGAGGAGAATTATGAAATGATGAAGGGTCTGGTGGCTTATTACAAGTCGAAAGCCAAAAATCATATTGCCAATGTTAACTCTTTTGGCGATTGGCTCCAGCCTTTTGCAAAAAATAATCGCACGGGAGGTGATACTCCCAACGATATTATTGGAACAGCCTACTATGCACGCTCAATTGATTTAACGATGAAGGCGGCCAGGGTACTTGGGTATTCAAAGGATGAGGAAGCTCTCAAGGCTCTGCGTGACTCGGTGCGTTATGCATTTGAAAAGGAGTTCTTCAAGAGTGATGGTAGGCTAACTACAAAAAATGAAACACAAACAGGGTATTTAATGGCTTTAGGATTTGATCTCGTATCTGAACAGATGGCAGGAAAGATTCTACCTCATCTTCTGAAAAAGATTGAGGAGTCAGATAATCATCTCCGAACAGGATTTTTAGGCACTCCGCTTCTGGCTCCTGTGCTCGATAAATATGCTCATACGGATTTGATGTACACCATACTTTTTAAGGAAACATATCCTTCATGGTTTTATTCTATAAATCAGGGTTCAACAACCATGTGGGAACGATGGAATAGCTACAGTCATGATAATGGTTTTGGTGATGCCGGCATGAACTCTTTTAATCATTATGCCTATGGTGCCATTGGTCAGTGGATGTATGAACGCATTGCCGGAATCAGTCCTTTACAGGCAGGATATAAAAGAATCCTGATTGCTCCTGTTCCGGGTGAACAGCTGGAATTTGCAGAATCAGAGCTCAACACGGTTTATGGTAAAATAGCATCAGGATGGAAGAAGGTTGGTGAGGGACTTGAGCTGAGTGTTACCATTCCGCCAAATACCAGTGCTCAAATTATTATTCCTATAAAAAAGGGTATGAAACTACTTCTGAATGATGCAGATCTAGGTAGTCAATCTGACGTAGCTATTGTCAGGGATATTAAAGACGGCATAGTCCTGGAAGCTAAGCCGGGATCTTACATTTTCAAAACGGTATTATGAAAAAAGCAGGTATTATTTTTTTGGTGCTTGGATTACTGGCAGGTTTGCTGAGTTGTTCCAATAGCTCTTCTGATAGTTTGAAACGGGCCTTCAAAAATCCTCCGGAAAGTTCTCATCCCGGGGTTTACTGGTATTTTATGGATGGTAATTGAAGCCGTGAGGGAATGACTAA
>CAYUNU010000053.1:0-14030 GCA_964446195.1 uncultured Porphyromonadaceae bacterium
AGCTCATCCTTTACTATCGAAGCTTGGTTAGCCATAGCTGCTTACCCATGGAACTGGTGTCCGGTAATCATCCAGATGAAAGAAGAGACCGGCGGGTTCTCTTTTGAGATTGGTCCAAGAGGGGAACTTGCCCTCAAAATGCATGTGGGTAAAAATATGCATACATGTATATCAGATGAAACAATCCCATTAAGGGAATGGACTCATATAGCTGCTGTTTATGAGGCTGGTACAGGCATCAAGCTTTTTATTGATGGTAAGCAGATAGCCGATTATAAAACATCAGGAAAACCTTCCTTTTCGCCAAAACAAGAAATCAGGATAGGCATGAATTACACTGCTGTATTCCCTTCAAACAGAATAGGTGACAATGGAATTACTCCCTATTGGTTCTCTCTGGATTGTATTTTGGATGACTTAAATGTTTATGATAATTCTTTAGGCTCAAATCAGATTAGCAAGATCTATTCCAATGTGGATATTTCAAAGCTAGCTGCACCGGATATCAGTCCACGCCATCTCCCAAGAGTTGAATCTACAGGAGAATTCCAGGCATACTATACTCAATTGAAGTATTATCCTGAGTGGGATGACCAATGGCCTGTTGGTCCGGATGCGGATATTGTGGTGACTTTTAAGGACTCACCGGTCAAGTTGATCTTCTGGAGGGGGACTCGTTTCTCACCGGCCTGGGTTACAGATAATAACCTGTGGATGTGTGATCAGAGTGTGGAAACATGGAATGATGAGGAAGGATGTAAAGAGCACATGCAGGATAGGCATTGTAGATATTCGCATGTAAGAATTATCGAAAACACTCCTGCCCGAAAGGTCGTTCACTGGCGTTATGCTCCCGTGAGTGCATATAATACCATGTGGATGGCTAATGAGAAAACGGGATGGGAAGTATGGGTAGATGAATACTATTATATTTATCCTGATGCTGCGGCCATTCGAAAAATCTCCTGGAAAACCGACTATTTTGGTTTTCCCCGACAGTTTCAGGAAACAATTCCTCTGACGGAGCCGGGGCAATTACAGGGAGATGTGATGGAGATAGATTGGCTAAAAGTAGCAAACCTTGAAGGGGAAATCTTGCCTCTATTCTATACCGACAATCCAAGAAAGCAGAAGGATATTGATGTGATTGATAGTCCCAGTATCCAGCAACATAATTTCAAGTCTGATTATGATCCCTTTATCATATTTGAACCGGGTAACAATATGAATTATATCTCCGACAGATCCATTGGCGGACTAGCTTATCCGGGTACTTGTAACCATTGGCCTGTTGGCCAGGCTTATTGCGATGGTAGAGTAACCCAGGCTGCAGATAGAACATCCTCCTTCCTGGGCTTTCCTATCTCCGATCCTGTCGTTCATGATGTTGATAATGGCAGGAGTTATGTGGCCTCATTGTATGGAATGCAGAACGCTGAGATGGAAGATTTGATCGAAATGGCAAGATTCTGGTCGCATGCACCGAAGATGTCAATAAAATCAGGATTAGGTTTTACGGGGGGTGAATATGCGATGGATGAGAGGGCTTACAAAATCAGGAGGACAGGTAAATCTACGAAGCTTAGTTTCGAGATTGCAGCCTCAGAAAAATCTCCACTTGTTAACCCGGCAATAGTAATTGAGAATTGGGGAAATAGTCACATTTCTATTGAGATTGGAGGGAAGACTCTCACAGAGGATAGAGATTATTTTATAGGATATGATGCGAGGCTTGAGGGAACGGACTTGATTATTTGGTTGAAAGTGAAGAGTGAAAAAACCATCATGTTTGATCTTAAGAGTGATTAGTTATCCCATATTTTGACTAAATTTAAATGCCCCTGTAACGAAGCATTTAAATATCGTGAGAAAAACATTAATCCTTCAGGTACTTATAGCTTTTAGTTTACCATCTTTTTCACAGTGGACTAACGATTTTGACAACCCTTTAATTATTGATGAGTGTAGGATTCATATTGATCCGGAAGTTGTGTTTTCTGATGGATACTTCACATTTACCTGGGCAGAGAATACGAGTAATCCATCCAAAAAAAGAAAGATCTCCATTTTTGATTACAAAGGGTACGCTATAAACTATAATGATAACCCTTTTTCAACGGAGGATTTTCAAGTAATAAATAATTCTGTTACCTGGAGAAATTTTTGGCCGGCAGTAGGTTCGGGCTCTTTTCTGACTCAGTTAATGAGGAAAAAAAACACCAACAAGTATTATGTTACCGTTTTGCGAATTGATAAGGATGGTAATACCCAATGGTCTATTCGGGATGATCTGTTTAGGCAAAATTTTAGTGCTAAGTACTTTAGTCTTTGTGCTAGCGAAAATGATGAAGCATTTCTTAGTGTACAGTGGGATAATATAACAGAAAATAAAACAGATTTAAGCATTTATAAAATTAGCTCGGATGGAGTTGTGGAATGGGGCCACAATAAGTTGTTTTTCGAAGACTCTACAGTAGGAATAAATCGGGACATAAGTATTCTTCCCTCAAATTCGGGGGGGTGCTTTGTTTCCTACAGGTATGTTAACCAGGTTGCTACTGAAAGCGGGTATTCCTATGTCGATTCGTATAATTTTATTCATAAACTTGACTCAGACGGTCAATCCGAATGGGATGAGCCATATATCCTAGATTATCAGCCAGGAGGTATCAAGCCAGCTGGGATTGTGAAGGATCAGGATGATAATCTTTATTGTCTTTGGGAAAGCGGTCAGTATAGGATTCAAAAGGTTCATCCTGATGGCTATTCCTTGTGGACAGAGGGTGGGGAAGTTCTGATCGATAGGTACAATCTAAGGGAAACTCTATTTTTTGAATGGGGGGATAATGATGAGATAAGGGCCGTCCTTTCGGCTTATGAAGATTCCCGATGGAAAATTTATGGACAAAGTTTTACAAGAGATGGCCAATTGAATTGGGGGGCGAAAGGAGCTAGTTTAATTGATGTGCCTACTTCATTGTTCGGTGGGAACTTTGCCGTTGCGTCAAGTAATGATACAATTCTTATTGCTTACAATACTATTAATAATTCAGATCCTATTTTGTATAATACAGAATATCAGTTGTTTGACGTAAATGGGTTTGGTGTGCTGCCTGAACCAACAATTGTTTATTCCCATGAGGGCTTGAGTAATTATATTTGCGATGTTACTTCCGGAGAAGAAGGACAATTTCTGCTCTCCTGGTTTAGTTTTAATAATTCAAGGTCCCTGCTGGAGGCTCAGAGCATAACAACGGATGGTTCTCCTGGCGTCCTCACATCTATAAATAATCCATTCCTAATTGAGGATAGATCTTTTATTGGGTATAATCATATGACAAGGGAGTTGTTCTTTGCTCCCGGGATAGAAGAATGCCAGTTTTATCTTACTTCAATGTCTGGACAGGTAATGAAATCAGGTATTATTAAAGATCGCATTAGTGTGCAGAATATTAGTTTTGGAATATATGTAATCTCAGTATTTCAAAATAATCATCTAATCCATTCCTATAAGCTACTAATTAATTCTTTATAGCGAGGAGGGCATATAATGTCAATCAACATTCCTCTATTCACTATTTTTAGCTATATTTGTTTGTCTCCCCCCACTAAACCTGATTTTGAAGATGAACAATTTTCTGATCCGGCTAGGAGTATTAATCATTCTTGTTGGAGCGTTCGCATGCGAGAGAGATGAAGATCCAATAGTCAGTTTTGAAGTTTCACCTAGACTTGGGCATTATTCACAAGAGTTTACATTTGATGCCAGTGAATCTAGTGATGAGGAAAGTCGTGATCATGAATTGCAGTTTAGGTGGGACTTTGAGGATGATGATAACTGGGATACTGAATGGTCAAACCAAGCCGTAGTAAAACACTATTTTTCTGAAAAGCGAGTCTATTCTGTTTGCTTACAAGTACTTGATAATGGTGGAAATACTTCAATTAGCAGAAGACAGGCGGCAGCAACCTTGCTGAATTTGAGAGGTTTAATGGTTGATGCTCGTGATGGTGAAGAGTACTCAACTGTTCTCATAGATTCTATATGGTGGATGGGCGAGGACCTGCATCATGGAAAATGGATCTCTATGTGGGAAAAAGCTATACAAACAGATAATGGGATTGTTGAGAGGTATGGGCAAACTGATTTTCAAAATCTGGATATAAAAAGTGGGTATTACAATTATGGAGAGGCGATGGACTATGTGTATCGTGAAAAAAACCAGGGTGTTTGTCCACCTGGATGGTATATCCCAAGTAATGATGAGTGGGTAAGTTTGGTTGATCATGTTGGCGATGGGAAAGATCCTGCTATTTTCCTAAGTATCATTGGTGATGAGGGAGTTAATCTTACTTTTGGTGGGAGGCGGTATGTTGGTTGGGGTCAATCAGTAATTGATTTCGCAGGTCTATATTGGACTTCTTCGGGATCCTTTCAGGTGGAGCCCATTGGGTTTAACATTTTTTATTACCCTAAGGATACTACCGAAATGAGAACCATCTCGTTCGAGAGTGGGGAGGAATTACACAGTTTATATTTGAAACATTATGCCTTACCCCTAAGGTGTGTAAAGAAAAATATCCGATGAGGAATTATAAAATAATAATACCCCTTGTTGTTTTACTCATCATCTGCACGAGCGGCTGCTCAAAAGAGTTCTCTCCAGAGGCAGATTTGGAAGACAAGCCGGTTGTTTATTCGATAATAAACTTTCATGATTCGAAGCACTACGTACGAATTTCCAGAAGTTTTATTCAAGCAATTTCGGGGGAAAGCATTTCTGCCCCGGTGTATAATCCGGATTCGCTTGATGTTTTTCTCGAAGTGTACAGATTTGGTCAAAAAGTTGGATATACCATATTCCTAAGTCCAGAATATGTTGAAAAAGATACGGGTCGTTTCGAAGCTGATTCTCAATTAATATACTCTACAGATGTTGATCTGGTTGGGGATTCGGAATGCAGGCTAACAATACTCAATAGGCAAAATGGTGAAAGCTATTCCTCCTCATGTAATGTGTTCAGTCTTAAAGAATTTAAACCTCTCGTGGTTTCTAATTTGACAAGATTAAATTTCTCTAGCCTCTCTGGTGTTTTCTTTTATGAGGTTTATTGTTTTTTTCATTATGCAGAAGTGAGCGCAACAGATACTGTTTTTAAAACTGTCAGATATCCAATTGGGACCATAATAAATTGCACAAAGGAGGAAAACAAGGAAATGAGTATCTCGCTTGAGAGGCCTGATTGGTGGGGCTTCCTTGGGAGCCATATTTCAGTTGACCCAGATGTTAAGAGATATGCTTTTGAAAGACCACTGGAGTTCAGAATTCTTGTTGGAGATCAGTATTTGTTTGATTACAGACGCAGTTTTTCCGGTTTTGAAACAATGATTCATACCGGACAATCATTTAGCAATATTCAAGGTGGGTTCGGAATATTTTGTTCTTATGATGATAAAACTATCTTTTTTCAGGCAATGCTACCCAACTGGTATGATAAGCTGGCAGAGCAAGCTGAAACTAAGGAATTAAACTTTTTAAATTTTCCCTGGCAATGAGGCGTATGAAAATTTTTCTTAGCATTGCCGGTATTCTGCTTCTTCCTTTTTGGTATGGAGCATATTGCCAAACTGGCACAATTCGTGGCTTCATATATGATAAAACTTCTGGTGAGGCATTGATACTGGCTCATATATATCTTGATAGCACTGTGTTAGGTACTGTTTCAGGAGAAGACGGCTACTATAGTCTCAATAAAATTCCCGAAGGTGAGTATGTGCTACATAGTCAGGCGCTTGGGTATAAGGCTTTCAGACAAAAGGTTAGGATAAAGTCAGATATTGTAGAAAAGATAAACATTCACCTTGAGAGATCTAATGTTCAACTTGAGGCTGCGGTAATTTCTGGCAGGCAATTGGAGAGAAAATCAAGAGTTCAGATTTCACAACTTAGATTGACACCTGCTCAAATTTCCAAGATTCCAACCTTGGGGATCAATGCCGATCTGGCACAATATGTTCAGATATTGCCAGGTATTGTTTCAAGTGGCGATCAAGGTGGACAGTTATATATAAGAGGAGGCTCTCCTGTTCAAAACCTTGTTTTAATGGATGGGATTCCATTATACAACCCTTTTCATTCTATGGGGATGTTTTCAGTATTTGATACAGATCTGATAAACAACGCAAATATTTCTACCGGTGGATATCCAGCCAAATACGGAGGACGTATTTCTTCGGTAATGGATATCAGTTTGAAAGATGGTAATACTAAGCATCTGGCAGGTAAGGTTTCTTTAGGAATGCTGAGTGCAAATGCGGCTATTGAGGGGCCTATTCGTTTTTCAAAGAAAGCTGAGCCAATAACTTTTTTGCTTTCAGGGAAGTATTCATATCTTGATAAAACAGCAGCCTATTTGAATCCGGAAATAAAGGAAGGAAGTTTGCCATTTAACTTTTCAGATTTTGTTTCGAAGATAACTTACAAGGGATTAGGAGGGAGTAAGGTTAGTGCAACGGGTTTCCATTTTACAGATAATGTAAATTTCACAACAGATCAGTCATATAATTGGACAAACTATGGAGTCGGTTTGCAGGCAGTTCTTCTGCCTCAGAACTCAAATGGTTTGATTAGAGCGAATGTCAACTATTCCGCGTATTCACTTAAGCTCGAGGAACTATTAGGAAACAATAGATATTCTGAGATTGAGGATATTAATATCGGGATGGAGTTTATTAACCAATTTGGCAGACACGAGCTCCAGATGGGTCTCCAGATTCTTGGAGAACATACTGATTATTATAACAGAAACAGCTTTGGATACTCGGTTGATGAAAACGCAGATGTCACTGATTTAGCTGCATATTTATCCTTTCAGTTAAATGCTGATAAGTTGTTGATACAGCCTGGTTTACGTGTTAATTATTATGCATCGCTCGGGAATGTTATTCCAGAGCCTCGAATTGGAATCAAGTATCTTATTAATGAGGAATTTCGCCTAAAGGCTGGAGGAGGATATTACTCTCAGAACCTTATAAGTGGAAAATCAGATCGTGATGTGGTTAATTTTTTCTCAGGGTTTTTGATGGATCCTTCTAATATTGCAAATGCCACCGGACCAAAAAAATTACCCCATAGATTACAGACTTGCTGGCAAGGAGTTCTTGGACTAGAATGGGATCCAACTACTTACATAATGTTAAATGTCGAGACATTTTACAAATATTTCCCTCAACTCATTTCATTGAATAGTAATAAGAAGTTTGATGGAGAGATGAATCACTGGGATATACCGCAGGTTTATTATGAGGACTTTATAACTGAAATAGGAGATGCTTATGGTATCGAAGCTTTATTGCAGTATGAGAAGAAGAGATTGTATCTATGGCTAGCTTATTCATTGTCGTATTCTAATCGTTTTGATGGCTTGCAATATTTCCAGCCGCATTATGATCGCCGACATAACCTAAACCTCGTTGGTTCATATACCTTGGGGAAGAATTTGAATTGGAAAATTCTTGTTAGGTGGAATTATGGATCTGGTTTTCCTTTTACTCCTACTAATGCCTTATATGAGAAATTGAGATTGACTAACACATCTTCAAGCGAGGTTCTACATGAAAATGGTCTGATAGGGATGAGTTTTGGAGCATATAATTCAGCCAGATTACCTGATTATCATCGTCTGGACTTTACTGCGAAGTATATCCACTACTTCTCTGAACGCTATTCAGTTGAGGTAGTAGCTTCTCTTACAAATGTTTACAATAGAAAAAATCTTTTCTATTTCAGTCGTGAAGAGTATACGAGAATAAATCAATTGCCCCTATTGCCTAGTGGGGGTTTAATTTGGAGGTTCTAAATATGAGAGTACTAAAAGGAATAGGTATTGCATTGATTTTGTTGGTCACAGCCTGTACAAAAAATGGTATTCCTCCTGTAGCCGAATATGAATATTCACCTGACGAGGGTTCACGGTATAGTATTTTTTATTTTGATGCTTCAGGTAGTTTTGATCCGGATAATGCCACCTATAGTTTAAAGTATAGATGGGATTTTGATGGTGACGGTAAATTTGACACTGAGTATTCAGAAAAGCCCAAGGCCTCTTATAAGTACGAAAAGGTTGACTGTTATGACGTAGTTCTTGAGGTTATTGACCCAGAATTTAACACAACTGAATTAGTGCGGGAAATTTGTGTCAGCAATAAGAACAATACTCCTTTTGCAATATTTGATCTTCTGCCACCAATTGCATCTTTAGGAACAGAAGTGATTTTGGATGCAAGCAGAAGCTTTGATTGGGAAGAAGGACCCGACAAATTGTTGGTGCGCTGGGATTGGGATGGTGATAAGGTGTGGGATACAGAATTCTCAAATGATAAGACAACCAGTCATTTATATACATCTGCCGGCTTTTATACTGTTTTTATGGAGATAATAGATGGTGATGGAGCTTCTGCTATGAGTGAAAAAATTCTTGATGTGGCCAACACCTATAACGAATTCAATTATATCACTGATTATAGAGATGATAAAATATATGGAATAGTTAAAATAGGTGAACAATGGATAATGGCTCAAAATCTCACGTTTGGTACTTTTGTCGAAAATGAGGTTACCCCACGAAACAACGGGATATGTGAGGTTTTTGCCTATAGCGATATTGAAGAGAATATAGAAAAATACGGAGGATTGTACTTGTGGGACGAAATACTGAATTATACCGACAAAGAAAAGGACCAGGGCTTTTGCCCACAGGGTTGGCATCTGCCCTCAGATGATGAATGGAAGCAGATGGAAGCATTTTTAGGAATGGAGGCTAACATGATTGATTCAACAGGATGGATGAGAGGGAATGGAATAGGCTCAGCTCTTAAAAGAAGTGGCTTGAGTGGTTTTGGCGGGGGATTGTTTGGCTTTAGATATCCATACAGAATATTCAGCGACATTGGAAGTGAAACACGATATTGGACTTCTACAGAAGAGGAAGATGGGAGTGTTTGGGTGCGTGGTTTATCTTCCTCATACACCGGTATACTCCGTGAAAGAGCGAGGAATAATTATGCCTATTCTGTTAGGTGCTTTAAAAATTGAGATATTTAGTCTGTGGGAAATCCAAATAGAGGAATTGTGAAAATTGCATTAATTTTGCACGATGAATCGCCTATTGATCGTTGAAGACGAAAAGGAGTTAATGAATTCCATGGTCCAGTATCTGGAGCCGGCCGGTTACACAATTGAGCAGGCGAAGGATTTTCATACCGCCATGGCTTCAATAGATCTGTATCCCTACAGTTGTATGCTAATTGATTTGAACTTACCAGATGGCGATGGATTGGAGATAATAAAATCTGTGAGGGAGAATAAATTCCAGGGAGGTGTAATTATTATCTCTGCCAGAGATACTCTGGAGCAAAGAATAGCCGGCCTCGAAACGGGTGCTGATGATTACCTGGTAAAGCCTTTTCATCTAGCAGAATTAGGAGCCAGGGTGCAATCTGTTATCCGGCGAGTCAGATACGATGGGGATACTGATATTCATTTGGGGGATCTGAAGATTGATCCTGATGGAAAAATGGTGAGCTACAGGCAATTATCTAAGGAGTTAACCAGGAAAGAGCTGGATATTTTGCTTTATCTGGTGTCAAATAAGAACAGGGTTATCTCCAAAGAAATTCTTGCCGAGCATATCTGGGGCGAGGATGCATATCAATTGGAAGGATTTGATCCAATGTACACCCACATAAAAAACCTGCGAAAAAAAATCCAGGATTTAACTGGAGAGGATTGGCTTAAAACAGTTTACGGTGTAGGGTATAAACTTAGCTTTGAGGGATGAAACTACTTACCCAAACAGGTTTGTATATGGTTACCCTGTCGATGATACTATTCTTCGCCAGTGGGATTGCTTTCTATTTTGTTTTTCGAACTTTTACAAATCAGGCTCTCGACCGAGAGTTGGAGCAGATGAGAACTCAGGTTATGGAGCAACCCGAGAGTTTTTTTAAGGCAGTGCAGGATGGGGTGAATCTCTTTGAAAAAATAGAATTTGTACCAACCAGCAATGCTATACCAACTGGGATAACTTTTCATGATACCACTTTTGCGATGGAGGGGCATGAGAGTCCCGAGCCGGTTAGGTTTGTGAAGTTTTTTGCTGATTTTGGAGAGAGTGCCTATGAGGTTAAAATATATAGATCAAAAATTTCTTCTGACGATCTAACGATCAGGATAACAGGCTTAATTACACTACTAGCTTTCTTTTTTACTCTAGGTATTTTTCTTTTAAACAGGTATGGCTTCAGAAGCACCTGGAAAGATTTCTGGAGATCGCTTCGGAAAGTCCAAAATTTCAAAGCAGGAAATAGCCCTCCTGATTTTGAAGAGTCTGAAATAGATGAGTTTAATACACTAAATCAGGAATTAAAAAAAATGACTGGTCGTATCGCTCGCGATTATCGGAAGCTCGAATCCTTTACCACACACACAACTCATGAATTTCAAACCCCTTTAGCGGTAATACGCAGCAAGGTTGAGATTTTATTACAATCAGAGAACCTTAACCACGATCAGCTCAGAGAAATACAGAATATTGATAAATATGCAAGTCAGCTTTCCCGACTAAATCAGTCGTTGTCCTTGTTGTTTAATATTGAGAACCAGCAGTTTGAGGAAACAAAGGTGCTTTATTTCTCCCAGGAGGTGAAAAATCATTCGGATTTTCTTTTGGAGCAGGCTGAGCTCAGGGGAATACATGTGAACATTGATTTACACGAGGATGCCGGCATGATGATAAACCCCTCCCTGGCTGATGTTCTCTTGCTAAATTTGTTTCGAAATGCTCTGTTTCACAATATCCCTGACGGTACCATTGATGTCATTCTCAAAAAGCAAAGTTTGGAGATCATTAACACAGGTCCGCCAGCTGAAAATGGCCTGGAAAAGGTGTTTGAGGAATTTGTCAAGGGCAAACAATCAAATGGATTAGGCCTGGGGCTGGCTATAGTAAAAAGGATTTGTGATCTATATGGAATTGATCTAGATTATACATATAATAACCAGAAACACAGTTTTTTACTCTCTTTCCCAGAAGCTTAATTATTCTTGGTCTTTCGAATTAATTATTTTCCTCAGATTCTCTTCAGAATTGACTTTTACATTCGTCCCAAACTAATAATTTGGACGATGAAAGGGAGATCCTTTTTTACTTTTGCTCTACTGGTGTTTATTTCTATATCTCAAATAAATGCGCAAGAATCAACTCGTGAATTTATTGTTCGTGATTCATCAAATTTGTATGACCCGGTAAAGCTGGATGGTATCACTGTGTCGGGTGAAAAAAGAGTTAGTCGGATAAGGGCAGTACCAGCTTCACTAACCGCTTTATCGGCGATGAAGATCGAGAGTGACAGAGTGCTTACTCTGGCCGACTTAACGGCTGTTGTTCCTAATCTTTTTATGCCGGATTATGGATCCCGACTAACTTCTCCTATTTACATAAGAGGTATTGGTTCACGAATCAATACTCCTTCCGTAGGATTATATATTGATGAGGTTGCCAGCTTTGAAAAATCAAGCTTCAACTTTGATCTGATGAATATCAAGCAGATAGAAGTTTTACGAGGTCCTCAAGGTACTTTGTACGGTAGGAATACTATGGGAGGCATTATCCATGTGATAACGAATCCTCCTTCAGCATACAGAAGTACTCAGGTGGGCGCCGAATATGCAGGATATGGAATAGCTGCCTTACGTTTTTCGCACGATCAGCCCTTGGTGAAGGATGAACTTGCTTTGCAGGCTGCTGGGCAATATCGTCAGCGTCAGGGATTTTTTACTAATGAATATACCGACTCCAGAGTTGATCATCAAAAATCCGGCTCCGGTAGAATCAAGCTTAATTATAATCCATCAGAAAGATTTGATGCTCAATGGACTTTAAATTTTGAAAAAAGCAGAGAGGGAGGATATCCCTATGCTATTGTTAATGAGGAGGGTATCCAGGCTGTTGCTTATGATCATGAAAGTACTTACGATCGTGATATGCTTGGGTCATCATTAAGACTTTCAACAGGGTGGAGTAGGATGGAGCTGGTTTCTATTACCGGGTACCAGTATGTGGATGATTTACAGGATATTGATCAGGACTTCACGTCTGCAAATCTACTGGCTGTTACACAGGATCAAAGTCAGCATTTGATGACTCAGGAGTTTCAACTTAGGTCGAAGAACACAAATAAAGTAGAATGGATAGGCGGTCTTTATGGCTTCACCCAGGCAATAGATCGGGTTGTTGATGTGAATTATCTCGAAGGAGCGGTTCCGGTTTTTAGATTGCCGGGACCAATGGGAAAGGTTAAAACATATGAATTCCAAAATAGGGGAGCTGCTTTATTCGGACAAGCGAAGGTGAAGAATATTCTGATCGGAGGCTTAGATCTTGTCTTAGGCGCTCGTATTGATCAGGAGAATGATGGTTTGGTTTATGACTATGTTCTAGAAATGAATGGTGCAGCTATCCCCCAGGATGATTTTGATTACGGCTTTGATTTCCTTGAATTTCTTCCCAAAGCTGCTTTGCAGTATGAGCTTAATAATAATCTCAGTACCTATGCTAGCGTTGGGAAAGGCTATAAATCAGGAGGTTTTAATTCTACTATTGAAAGGCCGGAGGATGAGTCCTTTCGCTCTGAGTATAGCTGGAATTATGAGCTGGGTGTGAAGATGGGAAGCAGAGATAATCGTTATGTGATGAACCTGGCCGGGTTCTTTATCGATTGGACCGACCAGCAGATTTACCAACCTGTCCCATCCGGACAAGGATCAATGCTGAAAAATGCGGGTAAATCAGAATCAATGGGCTTTGAGATTGAAGCACTGGCAAGGCCGATCAAAAACCTAACTGCAAATTTCTCCATGGGTTATACTTCGGCAAAATTTGTAGAGTATGAGAGGGATGAGTCGAACGAGATAAGCTACAGTGGAAATTATATACCATATGTTCCTCTGTACACCTTTTATGCCGGCTTGAGTTATAGGATTCCTATTTATAACAAGCTTATTGATGAGTTGAGGTTCAATGCCAACATGACCGGAATCGGCAGGATTTATTGGGACGATGGCAACACACTTACTCAGGATCCTTATCAACTGTTGAATTTCAGAGTTGATTATCAGATAAATGATATTACTCTTGGTCTTTGGGCCAGAAATATTCTTAATACAAAATATACAGCATTTCAGTTCTCAGCTCTGGGCAATCAGTATGCTCAGCCGGGCAACCCACGATTGCTAGGTGTGAGTATCAATACTCGTTTCTAATTTCTAGCTGGAGGTACCGAATATGCGTGCACATCAAAAATATGGCACCCTACTGGGCTTATATGTTGCCCAGTCTATCCCGATGAGTTTTTTCTCAACGGTGGTGCCGGTAATAATGCGACAGGAGGCCTATTCGCTCGAGAGTATTGGCCTCCTTCAGTTAATCAAATTACCCTGGGTCCTGAAGTTTTTATGGGCACCCATGGTAGATCGTCTGAGTCCTACTACCACACATTACAAGAAATGGATTTTTGCCAGTGAGTTTTTTTATGCTCTGATTATTCTGGGAATAGGCTTTTTTGACCTAGGTACAAGCTTTAAAGTGATCATCGGGATGCTCATACTGGCATTCACCCTATCTGCAACCCAGGACATAGCTACCGATGCTTTTGCTATCAGGATATTAAAAAAGAAGCAGAGAGGCTTTGGCAATAGTATGCAATCTTCAGGAGGCTTCCTTGGAACTTTACTAGGTAGTGGAGTCCTTCTAATGCTTTATCCTGATTTAGGCTGGCAAGGTGTTATTTACCTCCTGGTTGGTATACTTCTGTTGGCTCTTCTGCCATTGTTCATTTTCACCAGAAAGCCGGTTATTGAGGAGAAACCTCCGGATAAAAAAGTATGTTGGAAAGATGTATTTACCTTCTTCTCGCAAAAGAAGATGTGGAAAAGGGTACTGCTGCTGGCAATATTCTATTCAGGCTTATT
>CAYUNU010000054.1:0-13962 GCA_964446195.1 uncultured Porphyromonadaceae bacterium
TGGCAGGATGAGCAAAAGGGTTTATTAGTAAAAAACCAGTCGTACTATGAAATGAAGATCAGGCACAATGAAGGATGGATGGAGGCTGTCAGGGAAAAAGCTGTAAAGAATGGTATTTCCACGGATGAGCAGGTGCAATTGGAAGCAGCCTGGACTCTAAAAAACTCAGAAAAGCAATAGTTTATTTCACTTTTGTCTTTCCGATAGTGAGTAATATGACACCTGTCAAGGACAATAAACCGCCTATAAGTTGGTATGTTTCAGGTACCAACCCAAAAACAAAAAAGGCACTTATCAGAATCCATATGCTTTTAGTATTAACAAGGATTGACATTCTTATAGCCTGAATATATTTTAGTGCAGAATAGGCTGCGACCATAGTTATAAGAGCTTCGAGAAGCGATCCAATAGCCATATTAACGTAAGCCCGGGCAGGAATCTTAAGGTCGAGATCCAAAGAAATAAACAAGAAAGCAAATACAACAAGAAGCAGAACGACCCTGATCAAGGATAATAAAGACGGACTTACTTGTTTTATTTGTTTGCGGCCAATAATGGTGCCAGTTGCAAACATTAGAGATGCGAGTATTATCCATTCGGTTCCCGGGATAAAAAGGCCGCTGGCTAGTGCTCCTGGTTTAAAGGAAATGGCAAAAATTCCTGATATTGCCATTATCACGCCAAGTATTTCGAGTCGGCTATAAATTTCTTTGAGGAGAATAATTCCAAATAGAGTGACAAATACGGGTCCGGCATTACCAAGGAAGGATACGATAGCCGGGTTCTCAACTTTTTTAAGAGCTATATAGAAAAACGCTGTTCCCAGTGCTTCAAACAATCCCACCAGGAAGGTATATAGGTGTCCTGTTTGGCTTAGTTTTCGGATATCTCTTATATCCCCTGAAATAATAATGTATGCCATAAGCCATACAAAGCCCATTGAAAACCAGACTAGCCCGAACTGAACGAAATGAACGGTGTTGAGGGCCGACTTGCTGAATATAAATGAGTTAGCAAGAGCAAGGGCTGCTACTAAAGCCAGTATATTTCCTTTTGTCCGGTTTTTTATCATGGATTATTTATCAAGTCTTTTTTTAAGGTTTTCGGATTGATTCTCGAATCCAGGTTTTCCCAGCAGGGCAAACATATTATTTTTATAAGCTTCAACACCTGGTTGATCGAAGGGGTTAACTCCCAGCATATATCCTGATATTCCGCAGGCCAATTCAAAGAAATACATTAGGGCTCCCAGTTCTCTCTCTTTTATTTGATCAAGTTGGATCTGGATAACCGGAACTCCGCCATCCATGTGTGCTATGAGTGTACCCAAGGCAGCCTGGCTATTTATTTCCTCTATTCTTTTACCTGAGATATAGTTAAGTTGATCAAGATCATTATCATCTTCAGGCACTCTTAGTTCTTTGGGAGTTTTTCCTACTGTAAGGAAAGTTTCGAACAAGTTTCTGGGTCCATCCTGTATGAACTGGCCCATTGAATGCAGGTCGGTTGTGAAGTCAACGCTGGCGGGAAAAATTCCTTTCCCATCCTTACCTTCGCTTTCGCCGAATAGTTGTTTCCACCACTCCGAAACAAAATGCAGGCGGGGGTTGAAATTGGTAAGTATTTCGGTTGTTTTACCTTTTTCCAAAAGAGCATTTCTAAGTGAGGCATAAACTATTGAGGGGTTTTCACCATCTTCTATATCAGGAGCCGTTGCCTTCATCATTTCTCTTGCGCCGTCGATAAACTCTTTAATATTGAAACCGGCTAGGGCAATAGGTACAAGGCCAACTGGGGTAAGAACTGAATATCTGCCACCAATATCATCAGGAATAATAAAAGTTTTATAATTTTCCTGTTCAGCCATAGTTCTCAGTGCTCCTTTAGAAGAATCAGTAATAGCGATTACCTTTTCTCTTGCCATTGATTTCCCGTATTTGTTTATCAATGCGGTATTGAGGATACGAAAGGCCAACGCAGGTTCTGTCGTTTTTCCTGATTTTGAAATCACTACGATGCCCCAGTTTTTATTTTCCAGATATTCAAGTAATTCGACCAGGTATTCTTCATTCAGGTGGTGTCCAGCATAGCATATTTCTGGTCCGGGCATATTTATTGCGAAAGAAGGGCTTAATGCTTCAAGCACAGCTTTTGTTCCAAGGTATGATCCGCCAATGCCTATAATCACAATACAATCAAGATTTTTCTTAAAATCTGAAGCTGTATTAATTATGTTTTCTGCTTGGATTGCGGCCTCCTCAGGCAGGTTTAGCCAGCCCAGGTAGTCGTTTCCTTTACCTGTTTTATTATGGATTAGTTCCAGAGATTTTCTTGCAGCAGGGTAGTATGAAGCTAGTTCTTTTTCACTAAGCCAGGCTTCGGTAGTTTTTATATTGATTTTGAAATTTTTCATTTTCAACTAATATTTTCTGTTAGTAATCTGATTTCGATGCCGGGGGATATTTTTTCATATAGGATATTATAAACGGCTTCTGTTATTGGCATATTAACCAATAGTTCCCTATTAATTTCGTGAATACATTTAACGGCGTGGTATCCTTCTGCTACCATATTCATTTCCATTATGGCAGAATTTACGGAATAGCCTTTACCGACCATCGTTCCAAAAGTACGATTTCGGCTAAATTGAGAGTAGGCTGTAACTAGCAGGTCGCCGAGGTAGGATGATCCTTTAGTATCTCTTATTCTTGCGTCTGCCCGTGTAATGAATCGGTCGATTTCCTGGATAGCATTAGCTATCAGTACAGCTTGGAAATTGTCGCCATAATTGAGGGAATGGCATATTCCGGCAGCTATGGCCATAATGTTTTTAAGTGCTGCTGAATATTCGGTTCCGTATACATCTTCATTAACTGATGTTTTGATAAAGGAGGAATTCAGCAGTTCTGATATTTCCCTACCAAATTTTGTTTGTCCGGCGGCTATTGTCAGGTATGAGAGTTTCTCCATAGCCACCTCTTCGGCATGGGATGGGCCTGATATAACAGCATATTTGGCAGGATCAACTTTATGAGTATCTCTGAAATAGTCGGCAATTAAAATATTGTCGCCAGGAATTATGCCCTTAATAGCGGAAACAACAAATTTATCGTTAAGCTTTTTATCCAGGGCAGCCAAGGTTTCTTTCAGATATACTGAAGGGACAACAAATAGTAGTATTTTACTGTTTTCCACAGCTTTATTAAGATCGCTAAAGAATGTAACAGCCTCAGTGTTAAGGTCAATGGAGCTTAGGTAATCGGGGTTTCTTTTATGCTCAAGAATATACTGCAGCCTTGGTTTTTCACGAATGTACCAACCGGGCCGGTTGCCATTTTCCAGCAGCATTTTCATTATTGCTGTTGCCCAGCTACCATCACCAATTATTGTTATTTCAGAGGTGCTCATTTTACTTTTGCTATCCAATCAATCACCTCATCTTTTGATGGGTTTTTAAGCCCGAGTTTATTCTTTTTATTCAAGCCGCATAAATCCTGATGCAGTTTGTTTGGGTTGATGGTTTTCAGATCGCTTACTTTAATAGTTCCACTTTTCTGCAGGAGGGGGATCCATTCTGGAGGTATTCCAAGTTCGATAAATTTTTCTTCTCCATCGATTTCAATTTTTTTCTCCGGTCTCATTTGAGGAAAGAATAGAACATCCTGTATTGATGCTGCGTTAGTCATGATCATTGCCAGGCGATCGATACCTATTCCGAGGCCAGAAGTAGGTGGCATTCCTTGTTCTATTGCTCTCAGGAAATCTTCATCCAGCATCATTGCTTCTTCGTCTCCTCTTTTAGCCAGCATGAGTTGCTCCTCAAATCTTTCACGTTGGTCAATGGGGTCGTTAAGTTCGGAGTATGCGTTACAAATTTCCTTACCATTACATATTGCTTCGAACCTCTCCACCAATCCTTTAGAGCTTCTATGTTTTTTAGCCAGAGGTGACATTTCGATTGGATAGTCGGTAATAAAGGTTGGCTGAATAAGTTTGCTTTCACAATACTCACCAAAGATTTCATCTATCATCTTACCCTTACCCATGCTTGGGTCTGTTTCTATTTTAAGTTTGTCGCAGGTTTCGATGAGTTGTTTCTCATCCATCTTGCTCACGTCGATTTTTGTAAAGTGCTCGATAGCTTCGAACATTGTAAATCTTTTCCATGGCCGTTTAAAATCGACTAAGTTTTCTCCCACTTGTACTTTTGTTGTACCGTGGAGGTCGAGTGCTATTTTTTCCACCATTTCTTCCACAGTTTCCATCATCCAGAAATAATCTTTGTATGCCACATACAGTTCCATCTGGGTAAATTCGGGATTATGGAAGCGATCCATTCCCTCATTTCGGAAATCCTTTGCAAACTCATAGACACCATCAAATCCACCGACTATGAGCTTTTTCAGATAGAGTTCGTTTGCTATTCTGAGGTATAGAGTTTGGTTTAATGTGTTATGATGTGTTTTGAAGGGGCGGGCAGCAGCTCCTCCATAAATAGGTTGAAGGATAGGCGTTTCGACTTCGAGGTATCCTTTACCATCGAGGAAGCTTCTCATTGACTTGACCAGCATAGATCTTTTCACGAAGGTATCTTTGACCTGGGGGTTAACGATCAGGTCGAGGTATCTTTGTCTGTAGCGCTGTTCAGGGTCGGTGAAGGCATCAAATGTCTGTCCGTCTTTTTCTTTTACTATAGGCAATGGGCGGATAGATTTGCTCAAGATGGTCATTTCTTTGGCAAAAACACTTAGCTCTCCAACCTGGGTTATGAAAGTATATCCTTTAATACCAATTAAATCACCAATGTCTAATAGTCGTTTAAACACGGTGTTATAGAGTGTTTTATCTTCTCCCGGGCAAATTTCGTCTCTATTAAAATAAATTTGTATTCTACCATGTGAATCTTGCAGTTCTACGAATGAGGCTTTGCCCATTATTCTTCTGCCCATAATTCTACCGGCAATGCAAACTTCCTGAAAGTTGTTTTTTTCTGGGTCGTAATTTTTTTTGATATCAGAAGTAAGTGTATTAACCGGATATTTCTCCGCAGGATAAGGATTGATACCTAAGTTTTGAATTTCCTGGAGGGAATTTCTCCTTATCATTTCCTGTTCGCTGTATTCAGCCATGATTTCCCTTGATTTGAATTTTTGCAAAGATACTTTACTGCAAGGTTTAATCAAACAGCAAAAAATGCTATCTTTAAATCTTGCCAAAATGTATCCTATTTACGTGGAAAAATCGTGGAAATTTTTACCTGAACCAAATCCTTTACTGGTTGAAAGCCTTTCAGAGGAACTCAAGATCGATAATGTTCTTGCTTATTTACTTGTGCAGCGCGGCATAAGAGATTTTGAAGAAGCGCGATCCTTTTTCCGTCCTCAATTGGAGGGCCTTCACAACCCTTTTCTTATGAAGGACATGGACAAGGCTGTTATCAGGTTGAAGGAGGCAATTGATAATCAGGAGAAAGTTTTGGTTTATGGTGACTATGATGTTGATGGTACGACTTCAGTAGCATTAATGTATTCATTTTTGAGGGATAGGCTTGAAGATATTGGTTATTATATCCCAGATAGGTATGCGGAGGGGTATGGTATTTCTTATCCGGGGATTTCCTATGCTGAGGAAAATGGATTCAGTTTGGTTATTGCACTTGATTGTGGCATAAAAGCCATTGAAAAGGTTGAATATGCCAAGACTAAGGGTATAGATTTTATTATATGTGATCATCATTTACCCGGAGATGAGTTGCCAGATGCTTATGCTATTCTCGATCCCAAAAGGCCAGGTTGTGAATATCCTTATAAGGAGCTATCCGGATGTGGAGTTGGGTTCAAGTTATTGCAGGCTTACTCACTTCGAAATGGGATTCCATTTTCCACCATAGCTGCATATTTGGATTTGGTTGCTGTGAGTATTGCCTCAGACCTGGTTCCGATGACTGGTGAGAATAAGATACTTGCCTACCATGGTCTCCTAAAAATGAATAACGATCCGGTTCCGGGGCTTAAAGCGCTAATGGTTGTGTCAAATGTGGGTGTTAAACCTGTTACAGGAACAGATATAGTGTTTAAGGTTGGGCCACGAATAAATGCAGCAGGAAGAGTTTCGTCGGGATCCAGTTCCGTTGAACTGTTAATTTCACAGAATCACCGGGAGGCTCAGGTACTTGGAGAGCAGATTAATTTATATAACGACCATCGCAAGAGTATAGATGGTGATATTACAGAGAAAGCAATGAAAATGGTGGAGGAGCAGGACAAGATAAAGCTCAGAAAAACGACGGTTTTATTTAAGCCCGACTGGCATATGGGTGTTGTTGGTATAGTTGCTTCCCGTCTTATCGAACATTACTATCGACCTACAGTTGTTCTAACACGGTCGAATGGTATGGCTACAGGATCAGCAAGATCGGTTGATGAATATGATATTTACAATGCTATTAACAGCTGCAGTGATCTTCTCGAGAGCTTTGGTGGGCATAAGTATGCTGCAGGGCTATCATTGCCAATAGAAAACATCGATAAATTTTCTGAAAGGTTTGAGGCCTTTGTTGCTTCTACGATCACAGAAGATCAGATGACGCAACAGATAATGGTTGACAAGGAGATTCTTTTGTCGAATATTACTCAGAAGTTTTTCAGGGTTCTCAAGCAGTTTGAGCCCTTTGGGCCTGAAAACCTGGCTCCAGTTTTCGTGGCAAGGAATGTATGTGATACAGGAAAAAGCAGGCAGGTCGGGCGAGGCTGGTAGCACCTAAAACTAAGCATAACTGATGATCTGACAGGTGGTGTTGAGGTTGAGGCTATTGCCTTTAATATGGGCCATTTGTTCAATGACATTCACAAAGGCAAGCTCTTTGATCTTTGCTTCAGTATAGAGGAAAATGTTTTCCGTGGGGTAGCAAGCATCCAACTGATGGTAAAGGATATAAAGTTTATTTAGGGTATTCTTGCCAAATTCAATACAATTGTTAAAAAACCATAGTCTGCTAAGTCATTTGGTTTCGTATAATATTATAATTTTGACCTCGATCTGCGTTAGCAGGTTTAACACGATAATTTGACGTAATTTCATGGGAAAAGTAATTTCTATAGCGAATCAGAAGGGGGGGGTTGGAAAAACCACCACAGCCATTAACCTGGCAGCCAGTTTGGCTGTTTTGGAGTATAAAGTACTGTTGGTTGATGCAGATCCTCAGGCTAATGCGACGTCTGGGGCGGGCTTCGATATCCGCAATATCAAAACAAGTATTTATGAGACCATTGTGGATGAAGTTAATCCAAAGGATATCATATTGCACACAGAGATACCAGGTTTTGATTTGCTGCCTGCCAACATAGATCTGGTAGGTGCTGAGATTGAAATGCTCAATCTTCCTAACAGGGAGAAGATGATGGCACAGGTTGTTAATGGTGTAAAAGAAAGTTATGACTTTGTTTTAATTGACTGCTCGCCTTCATTAGGGTTGTTGACTGTCAATGCGTTAACTGCCGCTGATTCTGTGTTGATTCCAGTTCAGTGTGAATATTTTGCTCTTGAAGGTTTGGGTAAACTTCTCAATACTATAAAAATCATACAATCCAGGTTGAACCCTGATTTACAAATCGAAGGTTTTTTGCTTACGATGTTTGATTCACGCCTGAAGCTGTCGAATCAGGTTTTTGATGAGGTCAAGAAGCATTTCCAGGATATGGTTTTTGACACTATTATTCGAAGGAATGTTAAGCTGGGGGAAGCTCCAAGCTATGGTAAGCCAGTGGTTATGTACGATGCTGACTCTAAAGGCTCGATTAACTATTTGGATCTTGCTAGAGAAATATTGCAGAAGAATGGTTTGACTCAAATGGATGAATCAGAAAAGATAATAGAAGTATAGCGATATGAATGCAAAGAAGAGTGCCCTCGGACGCGGTTTAGGAGCCTTGATTGAAGATGCCAATGTTAAGCCCGAAGCTTCGATCAATGAGATTGATATTGACCTTATTGAGGCCAATCCTTATCAGCCACGAACAAAATTTGATGATGATACTCTTAATGAATTGGCTCGTTCTATCAAGGAACTTGGTATAATTCAGCCTATTACTGTACGGAAGATCAAGGCTGGTAAGTACCAGCTAATTTCGGGCGAAAGAAGGTTCAGGGCATCTAAAAAGGCAGGCTTAAAAACTATACCTGCTTACGTCAGGACAGCAGATGATCAGGCAATGCTGGAGTTGGCTCTTGTTGAGAATATTCAAAGAGATGATCTGGATGCTATTGAGGTTGCTATATCCTATCAACGATTGATGGAAGAGTGTGAACTTACTCAGGAAACTCTTAGCGAAAGAGTTGGAAAGAAAAGGTCAACGGTATCCAACTATCTTCGTCTTCTAAAGCTCCCTGCTGAAATCCAGCTTGGTATCAGGTCAAAAGAAGTTAGTATGGGTCATGCCCGTGCACTTGTAAATGTTGAAGATCCAGAAATTCAACTGAATTTTTTCAAAGAGATACTGGAAAAAGATTTGTCTGTTAGGCAGACTGAAGAGATGGTTCGGTCGCAGAAAACTGGAGTGGGGAGCAAAGTTAAACGAAAAGCCAAGGCTTCTGAGGATGTCCCAATAGAGTACCAAAAGCTAAAAAATCAGCTGTCCGACCATTTTAAAACGAAAGTTGAGTTCAAACGAAATACCAGAGGAGTAGGAAAAATCGTTATTCCATTTGAATCAGATGCAGATCTGGAAAGAATTGTAGGTATACTTGACCGGCTTGAAGGATAGAAATAAATCAGGAATGTTTCGTTTTTTTTCAAAAACGCGAAAATATCACCTCATTTTATTGGGAGCAGTGGTTGTTTGCCTTAACTTATCCGGGGGTGTACAGGCCCAGGAGGTAAGGAAATTTGATAAGGTCAAGGCTTTTTTCGATAGTGATATACATTCTGCAAAAAAGGCAATAATATATTCGGCCCTAATTCCGGGCTGGGGCCAGGCTTATAATCGAAAATATTGGAAGATACCAATTGTTTATGTTGGATTTGGTGCAGTAGGGTATTTTGTCAAGACCAATCACGACCAGTACAAACTCTATAAGGAATATTATCAAATTATGAAAGATGATCCTGCAGCTCAGCCTGTTGCCAATAAATCGATACAACTAATCAGAGCAGATATCGACACCTACAGGAGGACTCGTGATTTATCGATAGTTGGTTTGGTTGCCTGGTATGGGCTGAACCTTATAGATGCTAATGTTGATGGGCATTTTTTTAACTATGATGTTGATGAAGATCTTTCCATGAGTATTGATCCGTGGGTAAGTGGATACAATGGTATGAAGCAGGGAATAGGTATTTCTTTTAATTTGAGATGGAAATGATGATAATAAATAAGGCAATAGTGAAATGGAGCTTGTTAGTAATTGGGTTGTGCAGTATAACAAGTTTATCAGGATTTGGAAAAAATCAGGATTTTGTAAAGGATACAATTCCTAAGGAAGACGTTATTGCTTATCAGCTACAAATGGCTCGTTTGGATAGTTTGTACATGGCCTGGTACAGCTGTCAACTGCCAGTTTTGAATCTCTTGGATTCTGCGGATGTGGACGCTCAGGACAAGAAAATCCCTAGTTTTTCTGATTCAATTTATGCTCAAAGGCTAAAGCAAATTCCTAGTGCCATTGAGTTGACCTATAATCCTCGTGTTAGGAGCTTTATTGATCTTTATGTTCTTAAAAGGCGTGCTCAGGTTGAGTTGATGTTGGGTTTAGGGAGTTATTATTTTCCAATATTTGAAGAGGTTTTGGATGCTCACGAGCTTCCTCTTGAGTTGAAATACATGCCTGTGATTGAATCGGCATTGAACCCTCGAGCTCGTTCGAGGGTGGGGGCTAGTGGATTATGGCAGTTTATGTACAGGACAGGAACGGGTTATGATTTAGAGATTTCGTCTTTTGTTGATGAGAGGATGGATCCGGTAAAATCCTCCGAGGCAGCGGCTATGTACCTGAAGGATCTTTATGATATCTACGAGGACGGGCATCTCGTTATTGCAGCTTATAATTGCGGTCCGGGTAATGTCAATAAAGCAATAAGAAGAGCAGGAGGTAAAAGGAATTACTGGGATATTTATTATCATCTGCCGAGGGGGACTCGGGGTTATGTTCCTGCATTTATTGCAGCAGCTTACGTAATGAACTTTTCTTATGAGCATAACATGAATCCGCAAGGGTTGGAGTTCCCGAATATGGTTGATACGATAAATATCAATGAAGAGCTTCATTTGGGCCAGGTTTCGGAAGTGCTGGGTATTCCGCTTAATCAGCTACAGGCTCTTAACCCGCAGTACAGAAGGAGTATTATTCCATCTGTTGGTGGCCCATATAAGTTAGTACTTCCTGCTGATCAGGCCGGCGATTTTATTTCATTTGAGGATTCGATACATACTTATAATGCTGATCAGTATTTCAGCAGAGCAAATCTGGGTAAAAACCCTACAAGAAGCAAGTACACTCCGGAAATACCTAAGGGTGATTATAAAACTATTATTTACCAGGTTAAGAGTGGGGATAACCTGGGTTATATTTCAGAATGGTACGGAGTTGGTTTATCTTCATTGCGATACTGGAATAATATTTACGGTAACACAATAAGGGTTGGTCAGAAGTTAAGCGTATATGTTCCTGGATCCAAGTATGATAAATTGAAAGATGTTGATGGGATGAGTTTTGCCCAGAAGCAAAACATGATAGGTAAATCTGTCGGCAGCGGGGATAAAAGTAGTGTCCCTGATCCTAAGGTTTTAGCATCAGGAAATTTTATTTATTACACAGTTAAGAGTGGTGATAACTTATGGGAAATTGCACGCAAGTATCCTGGGATTTCCAATGATGATATCATGAAGCTCAATGGGATGAGTTCTACTGCTCTCAAGCCGGGGCAGGTTATTAAGATAAAACCAAAAGAGGGATAAGGTTGAAAAGCTATCCTCCCCATAAGATCTTTTTAAATTTTGCGCTAGTTTTTATTTGTATTGCCTTGTTTTTCCTGATAGTTCCGGGAGAGAAATATCAGTTTAATAAGCTTTTGCCCGGGTCATCAGCTTCCGAAGGGGCGGCATCTTCGAGGCTTATCCGGCCTCCCGAAATCTCAGGCCTTTCTACTCATCCAGTTGATGAGCGTTTACTTGCCGGGGATTCTTCCAAGCAAAAAAATAAAATTATCTATCCTGATTTTGTTCGCCAAACAGGGATAGAGTACCCCAATGGGGATGAAACACTTCTACTACCCTTTATTCGATCAATAGAAAACATCAGGAAAAATAGTGCTTTGTCCAAGATCCTCCATTACGGTGATTCACAGCTTGAGGGAGATAGGATCACGATGTATTTTCGTGCGCGGATGCAAGATGTGTATGGTAGTACAAACTCTCAGGATAGCAGTAGATTATCTGAATCTGGTATTATTGTTGAGAACAATTCCCAAAGGGGTAGTGCGGGGCTGGAGTTTAGTGAAGATTCAATGCTTATCAATCAATATTTGACTGATGGTATTTTTCCTGATTTAATAATTCTACAATTTGGTATAAACGTAGTTCCTGCGAAATCCCAAAGCTTTGAGTATTACAAGAATTATTTAGTCAGGGAGATAAGGCATATTCAAGGGCGAGTACCGGGAGTGCCGGTTCTCATTGTCGGTGTTTCTGATATGGGCCATATGTTTGATGGTGTACCCAGTATTTACTCCTCGGTTGAAAAAATAGCAAGAGTGCAGCGAGAAGCTGCCAAGGAAACGGCTTGTGTTTTTTTTGATTTGTTGAAGTTTATGGGAGGTCCCGGGTCCTTTCTCAAATGGTTTGAAGAAGATCCTCCACTTATGAGGGCAGATTTCACTCATTTCACTTATTCTGGGGGAGCGCTGATGGCTGAGGGTTTGGCCAGGGCGCTGATGGCTGAGGTGGAGGAGTACAAAAACGAGTGATCATTTGGGAATGGATATTCTAAAATATCTGAAATACTCAGCTACTGAGCCGATGTTTTTTACCAGTGGTATTTTCTGGGTTTTTCTTGCTGTTGCAATACTTCTTTATTCAGTTTTTTATAAGAAGCCGGTTCAGCGCCAGGCATACTTGCTTGTGGTTAGCTTATATTTTTATTATCAAGCGGGGGGATGGTTTTTCCTGATGCTGGTTTTCTCAACTTTGGTTGATTATTTCCTTGGCTTAAAGATTCATTCGGCAAAAAGCAGAAGGGCCGGAAAGCTTCTGCTTGCTACAAGTATTGTTATTAATTTGGGGGTACTGGCATATTTTAAATATGCATACTTCATAACAGATTTGTTCCAGGGATTAAGCGGGGTGGAAGTCGAAACTGTGAATATTTTTGCTGGTCTTTTGAACAGGACAGTAGGGACCAATTATGATATACACAGCATCATCCTTCCCGTTGGGGTATCCTTTTATACCTTTCAAACCATATCATATACCATTGATGTTTATAGGAAGCAAGTTAAGCCGGTAAGGAGTATAATTGATTTTGGTTTTTACGTATCCTTTTTTCCTCAGCTGGTAGCTGGTCCGATTGTGAGGGCAGCAGAATTTATTCCCCAGTTATATCAGAAATACGTATTAACTCCCTCACAATTTTGGCATGCAGTATTTTTAGTCATGGGCGGGTTGGTGAAGAAAATTCTAATAGCAGATCATCTTGCTATTGGTTTGGTCGACAGGGTTTTTGAGTCTCCGTTGAGCTTTACGGGGTTTGAGAATCTGGTATCCATGTATGCCTATTCCGTTCAGATATATTTTGATTTTTCGGGATATACGGATATTGCCATTGGTGTGGCCTTATTATTTGGCTTCAAGCTCCCCATAAATTTCAATGAGCCCTACCAGGCTCGTTCTCTAAGTGATTTTTGGAGGAGGTGGCATATTAGTTTATCATCATGGTTAAGAGATTATCTCTATATTCCTTTGGGTGGTAACAGGAAGGGAAAAATTCGAACAGGATTGCATGTGTTGCTTACTATGCTTTTAGGGGGTTTATGGCATGGTGCTCATTTGAGGTTTGCTTTATGGGGATTTTACCATGGTATAATCCTTTTACTGGAGAGGCTTTTTACCAATAAATCTCCCGGATTAGCTAATAAATCAGGATGGAGGCAATTATTTAGTACGATTCTGACCTTTCATATTGTGTTACTTGGATGGCTTATTTTCAGGGCTGAAACGCCGGCATTGGCGTGGATAATGGTTAAGCAGGTGTTTATGAACTTTGAATTTGGGACTGTGTTTCAATTTATTCGGGCTGATGCAATGGTGTTTATTCTGTTGCTTGGATCTTTTGTTCTTATTGCATTGCCGGCAAGCATTAAAGAGTTCTATAGGGGGTGGTTTATTTTGAGGCCTTATTGGTTAAAGATTCTGATTGTCTTGCTAACTCTTCTCCTGATATACGAATTTCAAATATCCGAACTTAAGCCCTTCATATATTTTCAGTTTTAAATGGTTACTTTTGCGCAATAAACCAAAGAACAATGGCAAACGAAGAGCTAAGTAAACTGTGGGAAATGATAGGTTTGAGGTTTAAGTCTCATCCCTGGCATGGTATATCTATCGGCGAGAATACTCCTGATGAAGTATCTGTTTTTGTAGAAGTTGTTCCTACTGATACCGTTAAGTATGAGGTTGATAAAGCTACAGGTTATCTGAAAGTTGACCGGCCGCAGAAGTATTCTAATTATATTCCGGCTTTGTATGGTTTCATTCCTCAGACTTATTGCTGGGAGAGGGTTGCCGATCTGTGCCGTACTAAAACCGGCAGGAGGAAAATTATTGGTGATGGAGACCCTTTGGATATTTGCATTTTAATCTCAGCACTTATCCAAGTAGGTTCTCCGTAAGCTACTTGTCCATTTTTAACTAATTGTATAAAAGTACCATTTGGATGCCTACCTAATTTAAAAGCATCTTCGTCAAATATATC
>CAYUNU010000055.1:0-13960 GCA_964446195.1 uncultured Porphyromonadaceae bacterium
CATGAACCCTTGTCCGTGCGGGTTTTTTAATCATCCGGATAAAACATGCACTTGTGGTCCTGGCGTAATACAGAAATATCTTAATAAAATTTCCGGACCTCTGCTCGATAGAATTGATCTCCACATCGAAGTAGTTCCTGTAAGTTTTGACAAAATTTCGGCTCTACCAACATCTGAAAGTAGTTCAGCCATCAGGAAAAGGGTTATGGCTGCCCGAAAAACCCAGGAGGAAAGATTTAGTCGATATAAGGGAATTCATTGTAATGCGCAGATGAATCCTAAGATCCAGAGATCAATTATTGAGCTTGATACTGCTTCACGATCTATTCTAAGAACCGCAATGGAAAAACTTGGTTTGTCGGCCCGGGCTTATGACAGGATAGTGAAAGTATCAAGGACGATTGCAGATTTGGAGAGAGTAGAAAAGGTGCAGGCTCACCATGTTGCGGAGGCGGTGAACTACAGGAGCTTGGATCGGGATATCTGGGGTGGGTGAAAAAAAGAAGACCGGTCTCCACCGGTCTCCCTAACTGTTTCGAAAAACAAACATTTACTCCTTGCAATAAATGTAGTATCCTATAAAAAAAGTGTATTCAAAGTAAGTTAATTGTTAGCTGTAATAGTATTAATTTCTGTTAACGTTTCTTATCAATTCTTGTGCCAAATCGGTTTTTTATTCCGAAAGTAAATCTTCTATCATCCATTCTTCAATTTCCGGAATGGACTCACCGCTTAGGTAATTGTCTTCCATCATCCAGGCTTCAATTTTTGGGCAGCATTCTGTGTAAGTGTAGTAATTATCATTCATCATCCAATCTTCAATTAGAGGAGTAGCCTCAGTGTTCAGATAATTTTCGCTCATCATCCAGTCTTCAATTACAGGTTCAGCCTCGGTGTACAGGTAATTATCCTCATACATCCAGTCTTCGATTACAGGTTCGGCTTCTGTGTAAAGATAGTCTTCATCCATCATCCAATCTTCTATTGCCGGAGCTTCTGTTGGATATTCTATAACAAAAATTGATTCTGGATCAGTTGCATCAATCAAAGTGAATTCTATTTCCGAGGCGCCATTAGTTTCCAAAAATAAGCTAACCTCGTTTAGTTGATCCTTAATAGTATTTAAATCCTCAGGACTTACCTCAAATGTATTTTTGATGAATTTAATTAATTGGGAAGTCATATTGATCTTAACTACCTTCTTTTCATCAATCGCACCATGATTATTATGGGCAAATAATTGTCCGCTAATTGCAAGAACCAAAATCAGGGTAAGAGCTTTTATGTTTAAATTGTGAGTTTTCATCTTTTTTCCTCCAAATGTTTTATAATCTTTCATTCAGTTATAAGACGCCTCCCATCGCAAAACGTTACATGGTAAATTTGTTAAATAGTGTGAAAAATAGGCCTTTATTGTTAATGCTTCGTTAATTTTCATGAATTAGTACGATAAAAAGATTCCTCTTTGGTAATTGGAGTTGCTTTTATAATTTTGGTGTTCAATAAAAACTCATATTCCTATGAAAAAACATTTACTATTCACCTTGTTGGCTGGTCTTCTGTTCCCTTTTATGGCGAAAGCCGGAGAGGCCGATCTGGAAGTGCCTGATCTATCGGGAGCTACGTTCTTTGGTGGAGCTATTAATGGGTGGCAACTTTTATTTTATGGATTGATAATAGTATTTTTTGGACTGCTGTTCGGTTATTATCAATATGTAAAGATCAAAAAGCTTCCTTCACACAAATCAATGCTCGAGGTTTCACATATTATTTATGAAACTTGCAAGACATACTTAATTCAGCAGGGGCGTTTTCTGGTTATCCTTTTTCTGATTGTAGGTGCTGCGATTGCATATTATTTTCTTGCCTTGAGCGGGATGGAGCTGCCCCGAGTATTATTAGTGCTTGGTTGGTCGATTCTGGGTATCCTGGGATCTTATGGCGTAGCCTGGTTTGGAATCAGGATAAACACTTTGGCAAATAGTCGTACTACTTTTGCTTCTTTAAAGGGAAAGCCATTTGAAATGGTATCTATACCTCTTCAATCAGGGATGAGTATAGGTTTGTTACTTATCTGTGTTGAGCTGGTTATGATGCTGGCTATCTTGTTATTTGTTCCTGGTGAAGCTGCAGGTGCATGTTTTATTGGCTTTGCGATTGGTGAATCGCTCGGTGCAAGTGCACTTCGTATAGCTGGAGGTATCTTTACCAAGATAGCTGATATTGGAGCCGACCTTATGAAGATTGTTTTTAAGTTACCCGAAGATGATCCGCGTAACCCAGGTGTTATTGCCGACTGTACGGGTGACAATGCTGGCGATAGTGTTGGTCCTACTGCTGATGGATTTGAAACCTATGGTGTAACTGGCGTTGCTCTTATATCGTTCATCATCTTGGGTGTATTCAAGGTTGAATTTCAGGCATCTCTTATCGTATGGATTTTTGCTATGCGTCTTCTAATGGTTGTAACCTCGATGGTTGCATATTGGGTAAATCATGCTTATAGCAAAGCCAAATATGCTGATTCTAAGGAATTTAATTTTGAGAATCCACTAACGTCTCTGGTATGGATTACTTCTTTAATATCTATTGCTGTTACTTATGTTGCAAGTTGGCTACTCATAGGAGATGATATGGCTCCTGGACTATGGTGGAAACTTGCTACAATTATTAGCTGTGGCACCTTAGCTGCTGCATTGATACCCGAGCTCACAAAAGCTTTTACCAGTTCTAAGTCACGTCACGTGCAAGAAGTTGTGACTGCAAGCCGTGAAGGTGGAGCTTCTCTTAATATTCTTTCTGGAATGGTAGCAGGAAACTTTTCAGCTTTTTGGAAGGGGCTTGTATTCGTTGTTTTGATGTTCGCTTCGTTTTATATTTCAAGCATGGAGCTGGATGCAATTATGACTTATCCGTCGATTTTTGCTTTTGGTCTGGTTGCTTTTGGTTTCCTTGGAATGGGCCCTGTAACAATTGCAGTTGACAGTTATGGTCCTGTTACTGATAACGCACAATCTGTTTTTGAACTTTCTCAGATTGAGTCTATCCCTGGCATTAAGGAATCTATTAAGCAGGAATTTGGTTTTGAGCCTGATTTTGAAGGTGGCAAGCATTATCTTGAGGCTAATGACTCGGCAGGTAATACTTTCAAGGCAACAGCTAAACCCGTTTTGATTGGTACTGCTGTAATTGGTGCCACTACGATGATTTTTTCTATTATCCTGATTTTAGAAAAGCTGGGAATGCTTAGTATTTCGCTTACTGATGCACCGGTTATTCTTGGGTTTATAACTGGGGGAGCTGTGATATACTGGTTTAGTGGAGCATCTATGCAGGCTGTTACCACGGGAGCTTATAGGGCTGTTGAGTTCATCAAGAAAAACATCAACCTTGATAGAGAAAAGGCTGATTTAGAAGATTCAAAAACTGTGGTTAAAATTTGTACTCAATACGCCCAAAAGGGAATGTGGAATATATTCATTGTATTGTTTACATTAACCCTGGCTTTTGCCTTCTTTGATCCTAATTTCTTTGTTTCTTACCTGATATCGATTGCTGTTTTTGGTTTGTTCCAGGCAATGTATATGGCTAATGCCGGAGGTGCCTGGGATAATGCTAAAAAGGTAGTTGAGGTGGATTTGGGTGAAAGAGGTACTCCTCTTCACGAAGCTGCTGTTGTTGGTGATACTGTTGGAGATCCATATAAGGATACATCATCGGTTGCGCTTAATCCTATTATAAAGTTTTCGACTTTGTTTGGTCTATTGGCAGCTGAGATTTCAATTGAGATGTCGCTGCATGCAACAGAAAGTGGAAGTGCAAATATTGCACCATACATCGGATTGGGATTTCTGCTGATAGGATTGATATTTGTATATCGATCTTTCTATTCAATGAGAATCAAATCATAAAATTTTAAGAGCCGGCTAGTTGCCGGCTCTTTTTTTATACAAGGAGGATGGTTTAAAATTTCTTCAACGCGAAATTTTTGCCATCAAACTCACCATATGTATAGTGAGTGATCCAGTCGCCAAGGATGATCATATTTGTGGATCCGTCAAGCGGATAGTTCACCGGACAATGTCGATGGCCAAAGACTATAAAATCCAAACCCTCATTCATGAGGTTTTCCCTGCAAAAAGAAACCATTGGTTCTTGCTCATCTTTAAAAGGTTCGGAACCATTGATCAAACGACTATGTCTCGACCATTTGGAGGCTAAGTAAAATGCAAGGTTTGGATGGAGCCTTGTGAAAAACCATTGCAAAACTTTGTTGTGGAATAATTTTTTCAGAAAGAGGAAATTACGATCAGTTTTATTCGTCCCGTCGCCGTGAGCAAGGAAAAAGTTTTTTGTTCCAATATTGGTGTGCAAAGCATCATTATGGAGGACTAAGCCTATTTCCTCTCTTAGGTAATCAAAGGCCCAAATGTCGTGGTTTCCTTTAAAGAAATGAATAACTATCCCTTTGTCGCATAGTTCAGCGAGTTTGCCGAGTATACGTACATAGCCTCTTGGAACGACTGATTTATATTCATACCAGAAATCAAAGATATCCCCAAGGAGGTATATCTCACTGGCCTGATGGGATATAGAATCGAGAAAAGCAACAAGTTTTTTTTCTCTTACGATACTATCCCTATTATTGGGATACCCCAAATGCGCATCAGAAAGGAAGAATATTTTTTTTTCAGTTTCCACTGGCTAATTCAGCAGTTCATTTAGTTTTTCTTCCAGAGCAGGTCCTCGGAGGTTTTTTGCTATAATATTACCATCAGGATCAAGCAAGAAGCTTGCCGGTATGCTTTTTACTCCATAGAGCTTAGCTGCTTCAGAATCCCAGTATTTGAGGTCACTTACATGAACCCAATCCAATTTGTCGGCCTTGATTGCTCCAGTCCATGCATCATGAGTTTTGTCGAGGGATACCTGGAAAATTTCAAATCCCTTATTCTTATAATTTGTATAAGCCTTTACCAGGTTTGGATTTTCACGACGGCATGGCCCGCACCAGGCGGCCCAGAAATCTAGTAGAACATATTTCCCACGGTAATCTGATAACTTGATTTTTTTGCCTTCAGGGCTTATCTGTTCGATTTCAGGAGCAGCAGCTCCAATTGCTGTAGATTGTGTTGCGTTCGCGGCTATTTTCTGCTGATATTTAACGCCTTCCACATAAACATGAAGCGTTGATACAAGCGATGATTCCGGGTATTTTTGAACTAAAGCCTCATCAATCTTTAGGAAATACTCAAAATCAAGTTGAGGGTTAAGTATTGTTTCATTGGCTAATTGGTGTGAAAGAGCCAATAAGCTAGCTGGAGACTCATAATGTTCATCAATAAACTGAGTGATGAAAGTACGTTGATTAGCTTTCAACTCCTGATATTTCTCCTGTATCCAGCTATCCAGTTGAGGCCCTGCTTCACTTTCTCTGCGCGCGTTGTATATTTTACTCAAGGAATCAAGCTCCAATGAAGCTTTCCTCATTTCCGAGTTTAATTCCCAAACCAATTGGGATTCCTCTGAGCCGCTAACCTTATAAGAGTCCTCAAAGTTATCCTTATTGGCAGAAATAGTGATGTTTTGCCCATTAATAGTTAATAGAGAAATGTACTTATTGTCAGAGGTTTGTAAAAACAGAAATCTGGGATTGGAGGCAGTATCGGAAAACTCAAAATGTCCTTTTTTGTCCAGATTTAAAGTCTTTATTGGATGAAGAGAATTGTTTAATAACTCCTGAACAACAATGCTGTCATTTGCCCATCCATCCATATTGCCAGTAACTGTGAAGCTCCCAGACCCACCGCAGCTAATCATAAAAGCAGACAATGAGATAATAATAGAAAAATATTTGATTCTGTTAAACATATGCTGATTTTTTAATTCGGTTCAAATGTATTGATTTTTTTTACTTTTGTGGAAATTTTCAAATAGGTGAAGGTATATACGGATCTCGAAAACTTGTCGATAAAGACCCCGGTAGTAACAATTGGTGTTTTCGATGGTTTACACAAAGGACATCAGAAATTACTTGAATTGGTTTGCCGCAAAGCTGGTGAGCTAGGAGGGGAGTCTGTTGCTGTTACATTCTGGCCTCATCCAAGGATGGTTCTTGGTAAAGAGGACAAGGATTTTCAGTTGCTCTCTACTCTTGAAGAGAAAGAGCACCTATTTCGCCTATGGGGGATCCATAATCTTATTATTTTGCCATTTACAAGAGAGTTTTCACGGATGAGCGGTCGCAGTTTTATTAAGGATATTTTAGTTGATAAGATTGGGGTAAAATATCTTTTTGTTGGAGATGACCATAGGTTTGGTAGCGATCGTGATGGAGGAAAGGTCTTGTTAAGAGATATGAGTGCTATGTATGGGTTTAAAGTGGAGAATCTTGGATCCCATATGGACACTTCTGTACGTGTTTCAAGTTCTCTGGTTAGAGCAGCATTAATGTCTGGTGATTTGGAGAGAGCCAATAGCCTTCTAGGATTTCCATATTTCATGTTGGGTAAGGTTGTTGAGGGAAATCAGTTGGGTCGGAAAATTGGTTTCCCAACTGCTAATTTGGCTTGTTGTGTGGATAATAAGCAGATTCCTGAAAAAGGAGTTTATGCAGTTAAGGTAGATATTGAGGATGAACAGTTTTGGGGGATGTTAAATATTGGGACACGCCCCACGGTGGATAGCAACTTAAAAAGAAGCATAGAAGTTCATATCTTTGATGTTGCACGCGACCTTTATGGGCAGAACCTTAAGGTAAGCTTTATTCATCGCTTGAGAGACGAGATGAAATTTAGTAATACAGATGAGCTAAGAAAACAATTGGTCAAGGATAAGGATAATGCTTTGGCTAAGCTAAACTTTTATGCATGTTAGCTTGTTGTTAAAGTTATAGGACTAGATAAAATTAATGATATATATGTTATGAACGATTATAAGGTAAGGGATCTAAGCTTAGCTGATTGGGGTAGAAAAGAAATTGATCTAGCAGAGGCAGAAATGCCGGGACTGATGTCTCTGAGGGAAAAGTATTCGGAAGGTAAGCCACTGTCAGGCGCCAGGATAACAGGATCTCTGCATATGACCGTTCAAACAGCTGTTCTCATTGAAACTCTTACTGCCCTTGGGGCTGATGTAAGGTGGGCTAGCTGTAATATATTTTCCACACAGGATCATGCTGCAGCAGCAATAGCTAGGGCTGGTGTTCCTGTTTTTGCCTGGAAAGGTGAAACCTTAGATGAATATTGGTGGTGCACCCTACAGGCTCTCACATTCCCGGGAGGTAAAGGGCCTCATTTAATTGTTGATGATGGGGGGGATGCTACATTAATGATACATGAAGGTGTGGCTGGGGAAAAGGATCCTTCCCTTTTTAGCAGGGAGGTTGAAGCTGAAGATGAGCTTAGTCTATTAAGAATTCTTCGGAAAACGTTAGAAGAGGAGCCTGGTTTTTGGACTGGGCGGATGAATGAGGTTCGTGGAGTATCGGAGGAGACAACAACAGGCGTTCATCGTTTGTACCAGATGTTGGAGGACAAAAAACTTCTTTTCCCGGCGATCAATGTAAATGACTCTGTTACTAAGTCAAAATTTGATAACCTTTATGGATGCAGGGAATCTCTTGCCGACGGCATCAAGAGAGCAACTGATATAATGCTTGCCGGTAAGGTTGTTGTGGTATGTGGATATGGCGATGTTGGGAAAGGGTGTGCGAAATCTATGCGTAGCTATGGTTCACGGGTTATCGTGACAGAGATAGATCCCATTTGTGCCCTTCAGGCCAGTATGGAAGGATTTGAGGTTAAGCCACTAGAGGACTCTCTGGATGAAGGCGATATATATGTTACCACAACGGGGAATAAGGATGTGATCAGACTGGACCATATGGAAAAGATGAAAGATAAGGCGATTGTATGCAATATTGGTCATTTTGATAATGAGATTCAGGTTTCACAGCTTGAAAAGCATCCCGGAGCTAAGCGTGAGAATATTAAGCCACAGGTTGATCAGTATCATTTTGACGACGGACACTCAATTATCCTTCTTGCTGAAGGTCGATTGGTAAATCTGGGCTGCGCTACTGGTCATCCAAGTTTTGTTATGAGTAATTCTTTTACCAACCAAACACTTGCGCAATTGGATCTTTGGGAAAAGGATTATAAACTTGGAGTATACCGACTTCCCAAATATCTTGATGAGGAGGTTGCCAGGCTCCACCTACCTCATGTTGGCGTTAAGCTTACAGAGCTGACAGATGAGCAAGCTTCCTATATAGGGGTTCCTAAAGGAGGTCCCTATAAGCCCGACCACTATAGATATTAGATTTAAAAAGCAATGATTGTTTCGTCTCCAGTCTATTAGTTATATATCCTGAGAGTACTACCCGAATAATTGGTCGTATATTGTTTTAGAGGATATTTAGCAGGCCCCTCAGTCGGGTATCCATCGAATACTGAGAATTTTGATCCACAGCACGGGCATTCCAGATAAAACCCCGTAGAATCAAGGTTTACCACGCAGCTCTCCAGAGGTTCATTGGTGCAGGTTCTGTCGAAGGCAATAAAGTCGTCAGGTTCACCCAAGGTTATACGATAAAGGAATATTCCCTCGTTCCCTTGTCCTTCTATCAGTGAATAGCTGCCAGGGACTCTTAGGTGGCTGTTTGAAGGGTTGTTCAAATACACAGTATAATTAACGTAAATATATGGTACTGGAATCTGATGGTCGCGATTGCAGGCAAGTCCTGAAATAATCAGCACTACTAATCCAGTCAATAGAGATCGAAACTTTATTTTTTTTATCATAGTAATTCAAAAATGATACCCCACAAAAACTTTACCAAAATTATTTATTTTGAATTTAAATAATGTTGATGTAAATTTGACATCATGGATATAGGTTTTGATACTATCATATATATAATACTGGGTTTGGTCTTTGTGTTTGCACAAGTGGCTAAGAAAAAGAGGAAGGATGCCCAGTCCCAACTTGCAGTGGATGAGGAAAATGAGTCTGAGCCCAGGCCCTCTACTCCCTCAGTTTTGGAGCAATTATTGGGTATTCCGGAGCAAAAACCAGTAGTTAAGAAACCTGTTGAAACTTTCATGTCTTCCGAGGGAGACAGCGAAAAGTCTTTTTATCAGCCATCCCCAAGTGAAAGTGTGCTTGCTTCTGTAAATGAGGAAGTTAGATCGGAGAAAAAAACTGAAGTTAAGAAAAGAAGCTTTTATCAGGAACAAAAAAAAGGCAAGCGGCCGGTTTTTGATTTAAGGCGGGCTATTATTTACAAAGCCATACTGGAACGTAAAAACTTTTGACATATTGTCGGTGTTGGATTTTTTGCCATAAATTGTTGGCAAATTCATTTGATAATATTTACATTTACGCCTTCTATGAAATAGTGTAAAGTGGAAAAACTGTAATTAAACACAAATACTAGATTATGTTTCGAAAATTACTCCTTGTAGTTTTTGCTGTGGTTGCAGCAAGCAGTGCTTTTTCTCAATCTACGACCATGAAAGGTACGGTAGTTGATAAAGCATCTGGGGAACCTATCCCGTTTGCCGCTGTTGTTGTTTTATCTGGTCCCGTTGACGGGACTCAGTTAGGTGCGACAGCCGCTGATATTGACGGTAACTATACGATTAAGCCATTACCTCCTGGAAAATGGACGGTTATGTGTCGTGTGGTAGGTTATAATCCCCTTCAGATTGATGGTGTGCTATTGAAAGCAGACAAAATTGAGTTCGTAAACCTTGAGATGACATCTAAAACAGAGCAGATTGGTGAGGTCGAAGTTGTGGCCTATAAAGTGCCTCTGATAGATAAGGACAACACTCAGACAGGTGAAACGGTAACCGCCGAAGACATTGAGAAGATGCCTGGTCGGTCTGTTATGTCAGTTGCTGCGAGTGTTGCCGGTGTGGGATCAAGAGACGGTACCGGTGTAGGTAGTATCAGGGGAGCACGTGGTGGTAACGTTGTTTTGTCGACGGTATCCGTGTTCGTGGTGGTACTAATATTCCAAAAGCTGCTCAGGATCAGGTGCAGGTGATCACCGGAGGTATGGGTGCTAAGTATGGCGACGTAACCGGAGGTATTGTTAGTATCACAACTAAGGGTGCTACTCCTTTATTCTATGGTGGGGCCAATGCTGAAACATCTGAGTTTCTTGATAAGTGGGGACGTAGTCTTTTTGAATTCAACCTCTCAGGTCCTCTTATTAATAAAAGGACTGAAGATGGAAGAAAAAAAGCTATACTTGGTTACTTTTTAGCTGCCAACGTCTCATATAATAGAAATCCTTCAACAAGGTTTTATCCTTTGTTTCGTGCTAAGCAATCGGTTATTGATGACCTGATTTTGAATCCTGTAGTGCCAAGTGCACAGGGTGTTGTTCAAAGGCAGGCTGAATTCCTTTATGAAGATATTGATTTTGAGGCGGCCAGATCTGGTGAACTCTATGATGGTGAGTTTTTCGAGCAAACATGGACTCATGATAACATCAGTTCAAGAGGAGCTAATGTTTCCGGTAAGCTCACCTTGAATGCAACGGATAATGTTAACCTTACAGTTGGTGGGTATTTAGACTATGGTGATGGTACTGGTTTTAGCCTGGGTAATTCAATGTTTAACTGGGAAAATAACGGTTTTGGTTACAACTATATGTATCGTGTATGGGGACGCTTCCAACAAAGGTTCTCTGATCGCACTCCTAGCCAGGAAGAACAGTCAGCTTCGAAGGTGAAAAATGCTTTTTATCAGGTACAGGCAACCTACGAACATGCAATGAATTACTCATATAATGCACGCCATGGAATGGATGCATGGAAATATGGTTATGTGGGTAAATTTGAAACAACCAAGGTTGAGACTTTCGAATTTTCAGATACTGTATCAGGATATCCCAATGGTGTTTGGTTGATGAACGGGTGGAAAAATGTATTATATGATTTCACTCCAAGTGATATCAACCCCGAACTTGCAGCTTACACCTCACAATATTATGGATTCCATGATGATCCAGTAGGTCATTACGAAAGTTACGAGCAGGTTCAATCAGGTGGTGGCCTTCTGAATGGTGGCAATCTGGGTTCTGCGTATGGGTTCTTCTCTCTTCCTGGCCAGCAAGTTACTGGTTATGGATTAGGCGATACCCGACAGTTTAGGGTTTCTGCCTCAGGATCTGCTGATATTGGAGATCATGAAGTTTCTTTTGGATTTGAATTCGAACAAAGAGATGACAGAAATTGGAGTATAGGTGCTGCAGGCCTTTGGGGCCTTGCAAGGCAACTGACAAACGACCATATTTCTGAACTTGACTGGGGAAATCAAATTCCAGCATATAATGCGGAAGGAATTTTTATGGATACTGTCCGTTATGAGAGATTATACAATGAGGAAAAGCAGGCAATGTTTGATAGAAGCCTAAGAGAACATCTTGGACTTGCTGTTGATGGAACTGACTGGATTGATGTTTGGGCTCTTGATCCCAGTGAGTTTGATATAACCTACTTTAGTCCGGAGGAGTTATTGAATAATGGTTCCTCTCTGGTTAACTACCGGGGATATGACCAATATGGCAACAGGCTTAAGGAAAAACCAACTTTTGAAGATTTCTTCAATGCCAAAGATGAAAATGATGAATATCTTCGTTTGATTGCTCCTAATCAGCCTATTTATTCTGCCGGCTATATTCAGGATAAATTTTCCTTTAATGACCTTATTTTCAATATAGGTCTTAGGGTAGACAGGTTTGATAACAATACACATGTATTATCAGATCCTTATTCTTTGTATGCTACAAAGAAGGTACAGGATGTTCCAGGCAGCATGAATCCAACCGGAACTCACCCACAAAATATGGAAGATGATTTTGTTGTGTATGTTGATGATATTTCTGATCCTTCAACTATTAACGGTTATCGTGGTGGAGACACATGGTATACTGCTTATGGTGTCGAAATTCAGGATCCCGACGTAATTTCCTCTTCAACAGGGATTGCTCCTTATCTTGTTAATCCTGACAATGCGCAGAAAAATGAGATTCAAGCCGATGCCTTTGAAGATTACACTCCTCAGATTGTTGTTATGCCTAGGATTTCCTTCTCATTCCCAATATCAGATGAGGCATTATTCTTTGCACACTATGATATACTTTCCAGCAGGCCTGGTGGATCTTTTAATCCAACAGACTATTTCTACCTTTCACAAAATGCTGGAGCTAGTATTGGTAATCCAAACCTTAAGCCGGCAAGAACAATTGACTATGAATTGGGATTCCAGCAGAGACTTACCAATACATCTTCCTTGAAGATTGCAGCTTACTATAGAGAGCAAAGGGATATGGCCCAGGCTATTAGAGTTCTTGGAGCTTTCCCTGTTGACTATTTCACTACAGGTAATATTGACTTTGGTACATCAAAAGGGTTTTCAGTATCCTATGACCTAAGAAGAACAGGTAATATTGCTCTTCGTGCCAATTATACTTTGGGATATGCATTCGGAACTGGTTCTAGTTCTGGACAGCAACTTAGTCTTTTACGTACAGATCAACCGAACCTGCGTATTCTTCAACCGTTGGACTGGGATCAACGTCACAAGATCAATGTTAACCTTGATTATCGTTTTGCTAGTGGTCGCGCTTATAATGGCCCTAAGTTATTTGGCAAAGACATTTTGGCAAACGCTGGAGCTAACTTTGCTATTGTTGCTGGATCCGGTTTGCCTTATTCAAAGACACGCGGTGTTGGAGAACCTGGTCTAAAAGGATCTCCAAACGGCTCTCGTTTGCCTTGGACAAACTTTGTTAAGCTTCGACTCGACAAGGATTTCGACTTAAGATTTAAGAACAAAGAGGGTGGTGGTAAATCTACCAGATTGAATATGTACCTTGATGTTTATAACTTGCTGAACACAAGAAATGTTTCTAATGTTTATGCAGCAACCGGTGATCCGGAGGATGATGGTTATCTAACCTCACCTAAGATGCAGCAAAACATTGAAGCTCAGCTGGATCCTGAATCTTATAGAATGTATCGTCAGATGTCAAATGCAGGTGGTATTGCTGGAGCTCTTTACATGGGGCCACGCACCATTCGCTTTGGTTTGAGTCTAAGCTTTTAATGGTCTGTTAATCTAAAAAACTTAGAAGATGAAAAAAACATTTCAATACATAATTGCAGTTACAGCCGCCTTATTAATATCCGTTTCAGTATTTGCTGAACGAGGTATCGGTTATGAATCTAATGAGGCTGTTTCAAAAGATTTAAAAGGAATGACGGCTGCCTGTCAGATGGGTACAACCGTTACTGAGATTTCTCTGAATAATGTAAGGACATACATATTTATGACCGGACTTCTTTGGACAGATATTGATGGATCTTCCTCGGGTTATGAGGTGCCAAAAGGTTCTGGAAAAACCTCTATTTATGCAGGGGGTATATGGATTGGAGGAACTGACCTTAACGGACAGTTAAAACTTTCAGCGATAAAATTTGCCGGTGATCGAAACTATTGGCCTGGACCACTAATTATGGAAGGCGATGCTCGTGGAACAACCGATATTGAAGTTTGTTATCAGTACGATCGGCATTTTGAAATTACCAGGTATCAGGTTGAAGCTTTCCGCGAGTGGTATAATACTCCGGCAGATCAACGTGGGATAGAGTTTGAGGGTTATGCTATACCTCAAATAATTCTTGATTGGCCAGCTCATGCTGATGCATCTGCAGGCTATGATTTCTATCTGGCTCCTTTCTGGGATAATAATGATGATGGATTCTATAATCCAGCTGATGGTGATTATCCGTTTTATGATCTGGATGGTATTCTTCCATGCGGTACCACTAGAGAACTAAGACGTCCACGTCTTTATGGTGATGGTACATCATGGTGGGTATATAATGACCGTGGAGATATTCACGCTGGGCCGAATGGTGAGCCAATTGGTATGGAGATC
>CAYUNU010000056.1:0-13862 GCA_964446195.1 uncultured Porphyromonadaceae bacterium
TGTTTAACGTCAAACCCTATTGGACATAATTGCACTTAAAGTTATTGGATACTATTTACATTTCAAATAATATTTAAACTTAATTTTCATGAACTGTTGGAATGTTGCAAACTCGGAGAGTTTTCAATATTTCAATAGTTGTTCAGGGTCAATTTTTTTTCTTTCTGATATTTTTTTCTCCTTTCATTTATTGTTCTTCTCTTTATGTCTGCTCGTCGGCTCAGAATCTCAGCTTTCCTGCCAAAATACACATCAGCCGGAGTAACATTATCAAGAGACTCATGGTATCGATGGTTGTTGTAGTAATCTACAAATGCTTCTAAATTAGCCTTTAAGTCTCCTGGGAAATAGTAATTATCGAGCTTGACTACATTCTTCATTGTCCTGTGGTAGCGTTCTATTTTTCCTTGGGTCTGAGGATGGTATGGAGCACCTCTGGTGTGCCCCATCTCTTCCTCATCCATGAACTCAGCAAATTTATAGGAGATGTAACTGGAACCATTATCAGACAACAGCCTTGGACGATTACCTTTTTCTATCCCTGTTTTCTCCAGAGCACTTGATATAACACGCATAGCATCCGTGGACTCCATATTTTCACATAGCTCCCAGCTAATGATGTAGCGGGAGTAATCATCAAGGATTGTAGTCAGGTAATACCAGCCCCATCCAATAATTTTAAAGTAAGTGAAATCTGTTTGCCACATCTGATGAACATGGGTAGTCTTATCCCTAAATTCATCGGCAGCTGCCATAACAATCCAAGCAGGGCTAGTTATTAGGTCCCGCTCTTTAAGAATTCTGTAAACACTTGATTCACTTATAAACCAGCCCTGTTTGTCAGTAATATGGTGGGCTAATTCCCTGGGAGACAGATCCTCTTTGTTAAGAGCCGTTTCAACAACCAGGGCTCGTTCTTTTTCCGGTATCTTGTTCCAGAATTTATTCCTTTTTGACTCTCTGGGTTTAAGACCATCAGGCCCTTCATCTAAATACCTTTTATACCACTCATAAAAGGTGCTTGGGCTGATCCCTAGCTCTCTGAGGGTACGCCTTACCCCTAGCTCGGAACCTGCAACGATACGGATTATTTCCGCTTTTTCACTGGCACTCCTTCTCATAAACTTATAGTTTACTCTGTACCAGTCAGATTTTTTTTTAACATACGGTTTTCAAGGCTCAACTCAGCTACTAGTTGTTTGAGATCAACGTTCTCATCCTTCAAGGAATGGACCTCACTAGTATTGGCCTCTCGCTTTGTATCGCCGCTCAACCTCCTTTTGCCTGCTTCAAGAAAATCCTTGCTCCACTTGTAATAAACATTGGCATTAATGCCTTCCTGCCGACATAACTCAGCAATACTTTCTTCACCTCTCAGACCTTCAAGAACAATGCGAATTTTTTCTTCAGAAGAATACTTTTTTTTAGTGCGGCGTTTAATCTCTTTAACTTTGGACTCGGCACTTTGTCTTTTTGAATTCATAATTTGTACTTTTAATGGTTTAATTTAAAGAATCTATCCATAAATCTTTAAACCAATGTGTCCAAATTAGGCTGAATATTTACACCACAACCATTAAAATTCATTGAAAATGAAAAAAAAACTAAGTAACCTAATATTTGTTTTATTGTGTTTATTATGTGCTAATTCATGTGGGAATGGCGATTATAAGGAAGAAAATCGATTGACGATAGAGCCTAGATTTATGGTGGACATCGATATTACGAGAACAATATCAGAATCAAAGTTTGTGCCGCTTGAAACTTCAAAGGAGTCGCTTGTAATTTATCCGGATAAAGTAATTCAAAAAGGTAACAATATCTATATTCTAGATAGAAGACAAAAAGCAATATTGCATTTTGATGTTGAGGGTCGCTTTATTAATAAGGTCAAAGGGATATCCACTCCCGGGCCTATGGAAATCTCTGAAATGATAGATATTTCCTTATGTGAACCCGATACCTCCATTGTTGTTTTAGGGATGTTTTATGTTGCCAAATTGTCATTAGATTTAGTACTCATTGAAAAATGGAATAACAGAATTGGAATATGTCATCAGTTTTGGCTAAGTAAGAATGACTTCCTTTATCATTCAAATTATTTTAATCCAAATAATAATAGTCTTGTTGGAATTATTAATGCTACAGAGAAAAAAGAAATACGTTCCATAATAAGAAAAGATGATCAAATTAATATGCCCTTTCAACAACCAGATGTTTTCTTGAAGCAAGAATTAGGACCATTGGTTTGTCTTCCTTTTCATGATACAGTTTATAAGTTTGTTAATGATAGATTGGAAGTCCATAAAGTAATTGATTATGGTCGATACAAGATTCCTGGAAAACTTAAAGCAAACCTTAATCCGACTAGATTTTTAGAAATTGGATCTGAACAATATGCATTCTGCAATACAAAATACTTTGAAAATAGGCAAAACATTATTTTCTCATACCATTACGATGGTAAGTTTAGGTCCTTTGTATATTCCAAGAGAGATAGAGCAGGTGTAACCGTAAATAGCTTTGTTATTGGGGATAAAAAACTAAACCTAAGAAGAGTAGGTGCTTCTGAACAAAACGAATTGATTGTTTGGTTCGAACCCGAGGTTGTGAATCTTTTTAATAAAAAAGGAATTGTATCTCAAAGTATTGAGTCTTTAAGTGAAGAGTCTAATCCAACACTTTGTTTCATTAGCGAGATAATTCAAGATGAAAGCTAAATATGTATTTAAGATTATTTTGGTCATATCAATTCTGGGAGTTACACTTTTTTCATCTCTTAAAATTGTAAGATTAGAAAAGAAGCATAACAATAATCCTAAGGATTATTATCAAAAATCAGCACTGTTGCAAAATGAACTTAGAGGGCAATATATAGGGTTAAAAAATATTCCAAACTTATCCAAACACCAAGATGAAACAACTGCTGCAACAATCGCTCTTTTCTTTCGGCCTTCCGGTTGTATGCCTTGTATTGATAAATCAATTAACTATTATTTCCATCTTTCCGATTCTCTTGGAATACTACCTGCTCTTGTGGGGTGTTTCGATAATAATCGGCATGTCAATGTTTGGTTTACTCAGCGAAATTTGGCAGGCAATTGCAAGGTTATGCAAGCTACACAACTTGGTGTTCAAATAAATGAGCCTTTTTTGGGAGTTTTATTAGATAACAGGTTAGTCTCCACCTCACATTGGGATCCCAGTCATGAGGAAATATCCAGAAAACAATTTCGTTTGTTCGTCTGCTCTCTTTATGATTTATGAGTTTTTCTATATGGGAGCAAACATTACTATTTATAAAGCTGGCGCGAACTGCAACTACCACGAGATAAAGTATCAAGGTACATTCCCTTGCAATTCTTCAACTCAACATATAACTTTTAACATTAGCTATCCTTGGAACTGTCCTGAATAGGATATATTAGTTAGGTTTGACATTATTTCCCTATCTTTATTGGAGGAATACAAGTTTAATGAAGAATTCACAATTGATAATTCTTTTTGTTGTATTGCTGTGTTTTAGCTGTAATCGAATAGATCAAAATAATCAAATACCCCCGATTGGTAATTTTAAGGTTTCTCCTGATACATTGCTAACAACATCGATTGCCCGCTTTGATTGTTCAGCCAGTAGAAGTGGTGTTAAAGGAGATGATTTGTATTATCGATTTGATTGGAATAAAGATGGGGTATGGGATGAGGAATATTCAAATGATCCGGTTTTTATGCACCGGTTCTATTCAGCCGGGACACACGAGCCCATCATGGAAGTACTAAATTCTTCAGGACTCCGGGACACCTGCTCAATAATTGTAAATGTTAGTCAGGGTTTTTCACCCCCAAGAGCAAAATTTTTTGTGAATCCTAAACTCGGTAACAGGGTAACTGAGTTTATTTTCGATGCCTCAGTTACAGAGGATGATGAGGATTCAATAGATAGCCTCATATTTCGTTGGGACTGGGAAGGAGATGGCATTTGGGATACCGGTTTTGGTGAAAAGCCAGTCATGAAGAAAACCTATTATAAAACAGGTTCATTCAAACCAGTATTGGAGGTTATTGATTCTCAAGGGATGATAAGTCAATATATTTTGGATCTTGAAGTAAATCAAACTAATCCGAAATTGCATATTGATTTCAATTGGGATCCGGTTCATCCATTACAAGAGGACACAGTTATATTTGATGCAGGTAATTGTTATAATCCTGATGACCCGGAAAACATACTTCTCTATTATTGGAGATTTGAATTAGGTACAAATCAAAAAAGTGAAGGGTGGTTAGGCCCATTTCATGAACCAGTAATAAGTCATATTTTTACTATGGAGCATGAATATGGTGTCTCACTTAAGATCGTTGACAACCAAAGTCTCGAAAAAGTGTTAACAAAACCCATTTCTGTTTATCACCTCAATAGACCGCCTATTCCAGACTTTAAAATCGGGACAGAAATGGGTAACCTCACCACCCATTTTTATCTGGATGCCTGGCCAACTGATGACCTTGAAGACCGACCATCTCAAATCAAAGTGAGATGGGATTGGGAAGGTGACCTGATTTGGGATACAGAGTTCAGTGAAGAGAAATATTATTATCATAGATACAATGAGCCGGGTGTATATAAGATTGTTCTTCAGGCTGTTGACACAAAAGGTTTAAAAGACACAACCTCCACTTACGTTACCGTAAGCAGTGGAACAAATGAAACCGGCTTAATAATTGACCGGCGATTTGACGAGGAAACGTTTTATCCAACAGTTAAAATTGGTGATCAGTGGTGGACATCAAAAAACATGAATTACGAGCCTGGAATAGTTTCAGATAAAATTGATACAACACGGTCATATTGCTATTATGATAAGGCTTGGGGACTTGATTGGGAAAGGGCTAGAAGAAGTTGCTTAAAATATGGCAGACTATATACTGCATATTCAGCTGCAAATATGAATATGTTTGAAGGGCCTCAGGGAATATGTCCAAAGGGGTGGCACTTGCCAACAAGGCGGGAATGGGAAACACTAATCAATACAATTGGGGGAATTTCCTCAGCTTCAGAATTGCTGATTGGAGGCTCAACAGATTTTAATGCTTTATATAGTGGCTGGGGCAAAGAAGTTTGGAAAATGGATGGTGGATCGAGGTATAGAGAGTGGGTATTTGAGGGTCAAGGATCAATAACATACTTTTGGTCATCAACTTTATTAAAACCATCACCCCCTGCAATGAGCCACTGGAATCTCACTTTAATAAAGGGAAGTGATCAGATTTCAACAGGGTATTCAAGCAACGCCAATTTTTTATCAGTAAGATGTATTAAAAATGACTAAAAGCCCAATAACAAGTTATATCCTTATTTTCCTAATAGGATGGTTTTTTGGCTCGTGTGAACAGAAAGTAGATTTATTTCAAGAATCAAAGTTTATACCCGTTATTTATTGTTTGCTTAACCCTCAGGATTCAGTTCAGGTGGTACGTGTTTCCAGAGTCTTCCAGAATACAGATCAATATTCAAAATGGGAGGAAGAGTATGACAGATATTTGAGAGATACTATTGTGAGGATTTATATTGAAGATATTGATAGTGAGGGCTTTCGTAATATACATAGTTGCACCTTAATTGATGAAAAACTTGGTGAAGATAACTTTTCACTCACCTTCACAAGATTATATCAATGTTGCCTCAAACCAGAACAGAAAGCAGAATATCAATTGTACGCTTATTTTCCCGAGGTGCAAACCATGGCTTCTGCAAAAATCAGAGTCTTATCTCCGGTGAATTTGATCGACCCGGCAATAGTCCCGGGCAGGAAAATAGTTATTGATCCTACTCAGCCATATACAATAAGATGGATGGGATCAAAAGGAGCGGCTTATTATCAAGGCATTTTAAAAATTAATTATCTGGAAAAAAAGAATGACGAGATAATGTGGAAGACAACTCAAATGGTGTTGGATCCGGTATTGAAATACCCTGAAGAAGCTGTCTTTAGTCAATCAATTAGCGGAGTACATCTGCTAAATACCCTCAGGGATAGTATTCCGGTTTTAGATAGCGTGACACGAAAGGTTGAGAATTTCGACTTTACCTTTATTTATGGAGGTGAAGAGTTGGCTCTATTCACGAATTCCGGAATTAATCCACTGGGCCTTACGGATAGAGTGAGTGATTACAGTAACCTGGATAACGCTCGTGGTGTATTTTCTTCCATTTCGAGAATTGAAGTTTTTGGAATACCGCTTTGTGAGCAATCGGCAGATACAATTGCATTAAATAAAATAACTAAGGAGTTGGGTTTTATTAAAAGTGATGAAGAGTTTTAAGAAATCGCTATTCAAATTTTTGGTCCTAATCCTGGTTGGATTTACCTTTCTCACTTGTGAGGAGGATGATCCTTTAAAAGGGTTTGATGGGATAGTCCTTCCTCCAAATCATGGTATTCTGGAAGTTGATTTTAAACTTCCGGTGTATGGTTTAATTCAGGATGGCATAAGAAGGGTCGATCTGGCCATTTGTAATAACATTTATGAATTGAACCGGGGTGAATTTTTTTATCACTCAAATGTTTCAGATGCAAAACAAGTATACCAAATTGCATTACCCGATTTTCAATAACTCTATTGCATATTTTCCTACAAATGATTTGTCTAATTTGAAAATATGTTTTACATTTAGACGGCTAAATGTAAAATATAGTTATGGTAATTCGACCATTTTGGATAGAAAAGATTGAAAAACTTTGGGAAAAGAGAGCTATTGTTTGGCTGTCAGGAGTACGCAGAGTGGGTAAGACATCATTAACAAAGATGATGAATAATTCGCATTATATAAATTGCGATCTGCCTTCGGTAAGGAAAAGGTTATCAGACCCTGAGTCGTTTTTTACAAGTCTCGATAAGAAAACCGTTGTTTTCGACGAAATCCATCAATTAAATAATCCTAGCGAGGTACTGAAAATTGCAGCTGATGAGTATCCGTGGATTAAGGTGCTTGCAACCGGTTCTTCAACCCTGGAAGCCAGCAGGAAATTTCGCGATAGACTGACAGGTCGTAAATATAGCCTTTATCTTCCTCCTGTTTTATGGACTGAATCACAGGGAATATTTAATAATCCATCATTAGATCACAGGTTACTTAATGGGGGCTTGCCGGAGCCATTTCTTTCAAAAGAAAAGGATAATGATTTTTTCCTGGAATGGCTTGATAGTTATTATGCCAGAGATATCCAGGAGCTCTTTCCGGTTCGTAACAGGGATGGTTTTATGAAGCTGATGGAGATTCTATTGCGTCAGAGCGGCAACCTGATGGAATACTCTGAGCTATCTAAACTATGTGGGATCTCCCGTCCAACAGTCATGTCTTATATTGAAGCTCTCCGGATCGCCCATTTTGTGTTTATTTTGCGACCTTTTCACGGTGGTTCAAGCAGGGAAATTGTTAAAAGACCAAAGGCCTATTGTTTTGATACCGGTTTTGTCAGTTTCGCAAAAGGTTGGAGCCGGATACGTGATGAAGATAGAGGGGTATTATGGGAGCACATGGTATTGGATATGATACGATCCGAACACCCGGAAAATAATATATTTTTCTGGCAGGATAAATCTTCCCGAGAAATTGATTTTATAATAAACATGCCCGACGGGGAAGTTGATATTATTGAGTGTAAAGTTAATCCTGATAATCTTTCCACTACAGTTCTGTCACATTTCAGGGCGAGTTATCCAAGGGGAAAGAACTACTGTTTGTCCCCTTTCATAAAAACCGACTACAAGTTGAGAATCAATAACCTTGAGATTTCCTTTCAGGCATCAATATAGTATTTTATCTTCCCCTCAAGCCTTACTTATGAATCGCTCCTTCCGCCGCATCCATCCCTGCCTCAAGAAACACCTCAGAGATGGTTGGATGTGCATGCACAGTTCTGGCCACATCATAAACGGTAGCCTCAACCGATAGATAGGCAGCAGCTTCGGCAATCAGGTCTGTGGCATTTGCTGCAGCGATTTGCACGCCAAGTACCTCTCCAAATTTTTTCTCTGATAAGATTCGGATAAATCCTTCGGCTGTTCCCTCCGATAGAGCTTTACCATTGGCGGTCATTGGAAATTCACCTATGCGTATTTCAAACCCTTTATCTTTGATCTCCTGCTCCGTCATTCCTATTTGAGAAATCTCAGGAACTGTATAAATATTCACGGGAAAATTCTTGATATCCATCTGCTTCTTAATCCCTTTAATATGATTAACAGCGAATGTTCCCTGGGCTGAAGCAACATGAGCAAGATAGGAAAGGCCGTTTACGTCGCCACTTGCATAAATTCCAGGAATGGTGGTTTGAAGGTTCTTATCAACTTTGATGTACCCGTCTTCAGTTAGTCCGATATTTATGTTATTTTCGGGAACAATGGCTTTTCTCCAGGAGCAGTTGATGGCCAAATCAAATTTTACAATTTCACCATTTACATCAAGGTCATTATCTTTAGTTTGCTTCAGCTCTTTGGCTGTAAGCAGTTTGATCCCTTGAGACTTAACCTTTTTCAGGATGAAATTTTTCAAATGAGTGTCAATTCCCGGGAGCATGTCTTCCGTTTTACTGATCAAGGTGACATCTCTGTCAATCATTTTGAAGAATTGAGCTAATTCCAGACTGATAGGTCCGTGACCTAAGAGCACGATTTTTTGCGGTAGAGATTCCAGATTTAGGAGATGCTCTATCTGTATAATTTTTTCATTCGGGATAGGGAATTTTACTTGCTCGGGATATGACCCTGTTGCAATAATCAGGTTCTTTGCTTCCAGTAGACGTTTACCGACACTTACTGTGTTTGGAGATGTGATTTTTGCGATACCCTGTATTACATCAACGCCATTCTTTTTGAGAAGATATTCAACGCCACCGGTAAGTTTATGCACAATTTTACCGGCCCTTTTTTTGGCTTCCATCCAGTTGAAGTTGATAGCTTTTAGGTCTATCCCATCAACTCCCATCTCCTTGCTGGATTTTATCCTGTCGTAGAACTTGGCGCTCTCAATGAGTGCTTTTGTAGGTATACATCCCCAATTGAGGCACATACCACCTACTTCATTCTTTTCAATAAGGGCTGTTTTCAAGCCCAGCTGTCCAGCTCTGATAGCTGCTACATATCCAGCAGGACCAGCACCAATAATAAGAATATCATAATCCATTTCTCTGGTAATTTTAATATCCAACAATATATTATCCAATAATCATGGAGACCGGATCTCCAAGAAATTCCATCAGGCGGTTTAGAAAACGACTAACTTCGCCTCCATCAACAATTCTGTGATCTACTGAGATCGACAAGGGAAGCAAAGAACCGGGAACGACTGTCTTGTCTTTCACAACAGGTTTTTCCACTATCCTTCCAATCCCCAATATACCTGCCTGTGGGTAATTGATAACCGGTACAGCAAACTGTCCTCCGATAGAACCAAAATTCGTAATTGTAAAGCTCCCATTTTTCATATCCTCCATGGTCAGACTGCGGTTGCGGGCTTTTTCTGCAATTTCAGCAACTTTTACGGCTAATTCTTTAATAGACAGTTTATCGACATCCTTTATTACAGGAACCACGAGTCCTTCTTGAGTGTCAACCGCAATGCCAATATTATAGTATTTCTTTAAAAATAGCTTACCTCCCTCCAGGTCCATTTCCGAATTTAGAGCTGGGAATTCTTTGAGTGCCTGAGCAGTTGCTTTAAGAATAAAGGGAAGGTAGGATAGCTTTATGTCTTCCTTAGCCATTCTGGCTTTAAAATTGTTTCTTACATCAATCAGTTTGGTGATTTCTACCTCATCAAAAACTGTCATGTGGGCTGCCTGATGTTTTGATTGAAGCATATTTCTGGCGATAGCTCTACGTATCTGGCTTAACTCCACTACATCCACTTCCAGTTCAGTAGCTTCTTTGCGTTTTATCTTTTCGGTGCCAAGAAGATTTTGTCGTTGGTTATGGTATTCCTGTATATCAGACTTCATGACTCTTCCAGCTGGCCCAGTGCCATTTACATCATTTATGTTGACGCCAAAGTCTTTCGCCATTGCTCTTGCGACAGGTGTTGCTAATGCCTTGTGCTTAGGCTTTTTATTTTCTTCTTCAGATTCATTGGAGATCTCATCAGAAGCAGGAAGATATGCTGAGTTGCCTGCTACTTCTAATGTTCCTACAACAGCTGCTCCTTCTTCTTCTGGTTCAAACTCTGGTTTTACTGCTTCTTCCTGAGCCTCAGTTCCACTTATACCAGGAATATCTATTTCGACGAGTGGGTCTCCTACATTAATTGTTTCACCCACCTTGCCGTATTTCATTGAGATTATTCCTGTTTTTGGGGATGGGATGTCTGTTACCACCTTGTCGGTTTCCATTTTAACAAGCGACTCACCCATCTTTATCTCTTGTCCTTTCTCAACATACCATTCTGCAATGGTACCCTCATCCAGGCCTTCTCCAATATCCGGAAATTTGAAAATGTATTTCATCAGGATTAGTATTTCACAGTTTTTTCAATTTCATAAAATATTTTTTCCGGTGAGATGATATAATGATGCTCACCTTTTGGAAGAGGCACGATAGTATCAAAACCAGCTACTCTTTTTGGAGGGGCCTCAAGGTGTAGGAAAGCTTCTTCATTGGCCATTGCAATTAGTTCGGCTCCAATCCCTGCGTTTGAATGTCCCTCATGAACTGATATAAAACGTCCGGTTTTCTTAATAGAGCTGACCAGTGTTTCCTTATCTATAGGATATATTGTTCTTAGGTCTATTAGCTCAACAGAAATCCCTGCATCCTTTGCCAGGGCAACAGCTTTCATCGCTTCTCTAACCATAGCTCCATAGGCTACCAGTGTTACGTCTGTTCCCTTGTTGAGAACTTTGGCCTTACCGATTGGGATAGAATACTTATCCTCACTAACTTCTTGTTTGATAGCGCGATAAATTCTTTTTGGCTCCATGAAGATGATTGGATCATCACTCTCAATTGCAGAAATAAGCAATCCTTTTGCATCGGCCGGAGTGGATGGAATCACTACTTTTAGCCCAGGTATGTGAGCATACATGGCTTCGAGGCTTTCTGAGTGGTGCTCCAGGGCATTTATTCCACCTCCGTAAGGCATTCGTATAACCATTTGAGAGCCATATTTCCCTCTGGAACGGTTTCGCATTCTGGAAACATGGGAAATTATCTGGTTTAAAGCCGGGTAGGCAAATCCGGAGAATTGCATTTCAACAACAGGTCTGAGTCCTGCAGCAGCCATCCCCACAGCTGAGCCAACAATCGCTGCTTCTGCCAGGGGTGTATCGAACACTCTTTTTTCGCCATATTTTTTTTGCAGACCTTCAGTTATTCTGAATACCCCACCTTCAACACCCACATCCTCTCCAAAAACCAGAACATTTGGGTCATCGGCTAGCTTAAGGTCTAATGCCTGATTAAGAGCATTGACCATATTCATTACTTTCATTTTTCTTTCCATTTCAAAAACTTCTCGTGTCTGGCTTGTTGTTGAGCAAGGTCATCCGGCATATCTGCATACATATGCTTAAAAACATCATCCAAGGGATATGAAGGATAGTTTTCCGCTTCAACAAATATGCGGTCTATCTCTTTTTTGTACTGTTCAATCAATTCCTCTTCTGTTTCGATTTTCCAAATACCTTTTGCTATAAGGTTGGCTTGTAATCTTTTTAAAGGGTCCTTTTTCTCCCAAACCAGCTCTTCTTCTTCACTTCTATATTTTCTGGGATCGTCGGATGTTGTATGGGCTCCTCTTCTATAAGTAAGAGCTTCAATTAATACTGGCCCTTTGCCGCTTTCGGCATATTCTTTCGCCTCTTTAAGGCTTTCATACATAGCGTAATAGTCGTTGCCATCTACTTGTACACCCGGCATTCCATATGCCAGTGATTTAATAGCAATACCATCGGAAGCCGTTTGCATTTTGAAGGGAACGGAAATAGCATATTGGTTGTTTTGGACTATGAATATCACGGGTACTTTCCACACCCCGGCAAAATTAAGAGCTTCATGAAATTCACCTGTCGATGTTCCGCCGTCTCCTACAAAAGCAAATACAACACCTTTTTTTTCCTGATATTTGAGCGCGTAGCCTATTCCTGTAGCATGTGGCAGCTGGGAGGCAATGGGAACAGAAATGGGCAGGATATTCTCGGCATCCGAGAACTTTGATCCATCCTCATAACCCATAAAATATAAAAATATGTCCTTTAAATTAGCTCCTTTGGCCAGCCAGGCACCTAATTCCCGAAAGGCAGGAACCAGCCAGTCTTCTTTCTTTATTATACTACCGGTAGCTGCATGTATGGCTTCCTGACCATAATTGGGAGGATAGGTGTATATCCTGCCCTGGCGTTGGTAGGAAACAGTCATCATATCCGCAGTTCTTGCAAAGAGCATTCCCTTATATGCGTTAATAAGCTCGTCGTCACTTATGTTCGGCATATGCTTTTCGTTGATGATCTTTCCATCATCGTCCATTATCCGGAATGTCTTTTTCTTATTAGCCTGATATTCTTTAATCATAAACAAGTATCTAGATTGTCGGGTACTTATCCAACAAAATAGAAGCAATTTTGTTTATCCTGATTTATTGTCTGGCCTAGTCTTGGTTTACTGCTTCTCTGATAATTTCAGTAATAAGGGAGCTTGCTTTTACCATTGATTGGATAGAGACAAATTCATATTTGCCGTGATAATTATGACCACCTGTAAATAAATTGGGCGTTGGTAGCCCCATGTAGCTAAGTTTCGACCCATCTGTCCCGCCTCGAATAGCTTTGATAATTGGCTTAATGTTAAGTTTTTCCATCGACTTACGAGCAAGGTCAATTATATGCATTACCGGCTCAATTTTTTCTTTCATGTTATAGTATTGATCCCTTACTTCAACATGGATCAGATCTTTGCCATATCTTTTGTTGATGATGTCGCGGTTGACTAAAAGCTTTTGTTTTCTATTTTCGAAGGTTCTTTTGTCATGATCGCGGATAATGTAATTCAAAGTGGAGTTCTCCACGTTACCTGAAAAATCTGTCAGGTGGAAGAATCCTTGCTTTCCCTCAGTATGTTCCGGTCTGTCGAATGTTGGTAGCATTGAATGGAAATCCATTCCCAGCTGAATAGCATTAATCAATTTATCTTTTGCTGTTCCAGGGTGCACGTTCCTTCCGCTAATACTGACAATTGCTCCAGCTGCGTTAAAATTTTCAAATTCCAGCTCTCCCACAGGTCCTCCGTCGAGGGTATAGGCGAAGTCGGCTCCAAATTCTTCGATAGGGAAACGGTCGGCTCCTCTGCCGATTTCTTCATCAGGAGTAAACCCAACTTTTATTGTCCCATGTTTTATTTCGGGATGGGAGATGACAAAACTTATAGCTTCCATTATTTCAGCGATTCCAGCCTTGTCGTCGGCACCTAGAAGTGTAGTTCCATCTGTTACAATAATATCCTGACCCACATAGTCTTTTAGTTCGGGAAAGTCTTCCGGATCCAGGGCAATACTCTTTTCTTCTGATAATATGATTTTTGAGCCATCATAGTTAGAAATAATGGATGGTTTAACATCCTTTCCGCTAAAATCGGGACTGGTGTCCATATGGGCAAGGAATCCAATAACAGGCGTTGGTGTGCTAGTATTTGCTGGTAAAGATCCCCAAACATAGCCGTTTGAGTTGAGGTGAACATCCTCCAGTCCGAAGTCTAATAATTCTTCGAATAGAACGCGTGCTAATTCTATCTGCCCATCAGTACTGGGGCATCTGGTGGAATTGGGATCCGACTGAGTGTTTATTTTGACATACCGTAAGAATCGTTCTGCTATG
>CAYUNU010000057.1:0-13436 GCA_964446195.1 uncultured Porphyromonadaceae bacterium
AACCTGTGACCTTTGGGTTATGAGCCCAACGAGCTACCAACTGCTCCACCCCGCGATGTGGCCGCAAAGATAGTAATAATTTTGGCAATAAAAAAACGTGCTCTTAATGTTCTGAGACTAATAAGTTTGTATGCGCTCACATTCTTTCTGTAAAATCTTTTATTCTTTATACTACTTGGCCTATCTTTGCCTGTTCTGGAAATCTGAATAAATGCTTGGAAGAAAGAAAAGTCTGTACGGAAGGCTGAAGAATAAATACCGTCTGGTAATCCAGAGGGATACCACCTATGAGGAGGTTTGGTTTATGAGGCTCTCGAGACTTAATGTCATTACTGTGATATCCAGTTCCATCCTCCTTGTTACTGCTATTGTGGTGGGCCTCATCGTTTATACCCCGCTTAAAGAGCTAATCCCCGGATATCCCAGCGGAGAGATGACCCGTGATATAAGGTTGAACGCATTGAAGTTAGACTCTCTGGAGTATCAACTGTACATGAAGGATAATTATATTAATAATCTAGCTACCATTATTAGAGGAGAGGAACCTATTGACCACGATATGTCTGAGTCTGAAATCCCGGTTAGCCCCTCAAGTATCGAAGATTATCACTCTAAAGAGGATTCAATCCTTCGCGAAGAAGTTGAGGAACAACAGCGGTTTAGCCTTTCACTTTTCGACGATCCCGGGAAAGCTAAAGATTTGAGCGATTTGTTCTTTTTCCCTCCCGTGATGGGGCGATTGATCAGTAACTTCGATGCTGGAGCAAAACATTATGGGGTGGACGTTGTGCCTGCAAATGACCAGCTTGTTAAAGCTACCCTGGAGGGAACTGTCGTTCTGGCAGATTATACCTCCGAAACAGGTTATGTTATTCAGGTGCTACATTCAAATGATCTGATCTCAATTTATAAACATAACAGACAACTTTTCAAGAAAACAGGAGATCTGGTGCGCGCTGGAGAGGCTGTTGCAATGGCTGGGAATACAGGTGAGATAACAACAGGACCTCATTTGCATTTTGAGCTTTGGCATAAAGGAAAGCCAATAAATCCTGCAGAATATATTAATTTCAATTAGACAATACGATAAGGAATTGATGGAAAAGAAAAGAATAGCTGTCTTAGGTTCAACCGGTTCAATAGGTACTCAAACATTGGACGTTATAAGTAGGCATCCTGATCTTTTTGTGACAGAAGTTCTCTCGGCCCACAACCAATTTCAATTATTGATCCAACAAGCTATTAAATATCAGCCTAATGTTGTTGTTATTAGTAATGATGAGCATTACAACATTGTGAGAGAAGCTCTGGATCCATTCGATATCAAAGTATTCGCCGGATCTAAAGCTCTTGATCAGGTCGTCCAGATGGGAAGTATTGATATGGTCGTTGCAGCAATGGTGGGCTTTGCCGGACTGTCATCAGTTATCAAATCCATAGAGGCAGGTAAGGCTGTGGCCCTGGCTAATAAAGAAGCACTAGTGATTGCCGGTGAGCTCGTTAAAAAACTGTCTCTTGAATATAGAGCACCAATAATCCCAGTAGATTCAGAACATTCAGCAATATTTCAGTGCCTTGTTGGTGAGCATAATAACCCACTGGAAAAAATTTATCTGACTGCCTCAGGAGGACCCTTAAGAGGGCTTTCCGAAGAGCAAATTGCAAAGGTAAGCCTTAAACAAGCTCTTAATCATCCTAACTGGGATATGGGCGCCAAAATTACTATCGATTCTGCCAGTATGATGAATAAGGGACTCGAAGCAATTGAAGCAAAATGGCTGTTCGACCTTAAACCCAAACAGATCGATGTGATAGTTCATCCTCAATCGATTATTCATAGTATCGTACAGTTTATTGATGGCTCAATGAAAGCCCAAATGGGAGTGCCGGATATGCGACTGCCGATTCAGTATGCAATGGCTTTCCCAAATCGAATTGCATCACCCGATAAAAGGTTTAGCTTCCTGGATTACCCCGAACTGAATTTTGAAAAGCCTAACCTGGAAACATTTCCTAACTTGCGCATCGCTTTTGAAGTTATGGATAAAGGTGGAAACGCTCCCTGCGTTATGAATGCTGCAAATGAAGTGGCAGTAGATGCATTTCTGCAGGGGAAAATAAAATTTAATAAAATGACAGGGATTATTGAAAAAACCCTGGGAAAAGCAACTTTCGTGACAAAAAATGGTTACGATGATTATGTAAATTCGGATCGGGAGTCCAGAGAGATAGCCCGCTCTTTTATTTAAAATATATCCTGATATGATAGTAGTAATAAAGGCAGCACAATTGTTATTAAGCTTGTCAATTCTTGTAATTGTTCACGAGTTCGGACATTTTGCGTTTGCCAAATTGTTTAAAGCAAGAGTGGAGAAATTCTATCTCTTTTTTAATCCCTGGTTCTCTCTTTTTAAATTTAAAAAAGGAGAAACGACCTATGGAATGGGGTGGGTACCACTTGGTGGTTATGTAAAGATATCAGGAATGATCGATGAGTCAATGGACAAGGAGCAAATGAGCCAGGAGCCCCAACCATGGGAATTTAGATCTAAACCATCATATCAAAGACTCCTTATAATGCTTGGAGGGGTTATGTTTAATGTGCTTTTTGCATTTTTGGTATATGCTATGATCCTTTTTGCCTGGGGCGAATCTTATCTGTCAACTCAAAATGCCAAGTATGGAATTATTTGCGACTCACTGGCTTTGGATATGGGCTTACAGCATGGCGATAAGGTCCTGACTATTGACGGCCAACAAATTGAGAAATTCAATGATATCGCTCCTGAACTTCTTTACAATGGCGCGCAAAGTATCCAAGTCGATCGTAAAGGCCAAACAGTAAACATTCCTGTTCCGGATGACTGGGTGACAAACTATATCGATAAGCAGAGCTTTATCTATTTCGCCTATCCATTTGTGGCAGATAGATTTTCTGGTGATTCCCCGGCAGAGGCAAAGGGTATGCAGGTTGGCGATAAAATAATCGGGATTAATGGTGAGGATTTGCCTTACTTTGATTTGTTGGTGCTCGAATTGCAAAATCATATCGGGAAAACGATAACTCTCAATATTGAGAGAGGAGTCCAAAAGATAGATCTTCAATTGGATGTGCCAGAAACAGGTAAGATTGGTGTGTACCCTAAAGATCCAAACTCATTTTTCGACTTCAATGAGATCAAGTATGGCTTTTTTGAATCCATTCCTGCAGGGGTAAAAAAAGGAACTCAAATGATCCAGGCTTATCTGAAAGATCTTAGACTTGTTTTTACACCTGAAACAAAGGCTTATAAAAAGCTTGGCGGTTTCATTGCGATCGGGAATATTTTCCCCGGTCAATGGGACTGGCACAGATTTTGGTTTATGACAGCCTTTCTTTCTATTATGCTGGCAGTTCTGAATTTACTCCCAATTCCTGCTCTGGACGGAGGACACGTTTTATTCTTGATAGTTGAGATGATAACAGGACGGAAACCAGGGGATAAGTTTATGGAATATGCTCAGGTAGTTGGAATGCTTCTTCTTTTGGCCCTGGTTCTGTATGCAAATGGAAATGATATTATTAAATTGTTTGCTAAGTAGATATACCATATTTTAACTATTTTCGTATTACTTAATGTCCCCCCATTATATAATTTGAAAAACTATTAGTTATGCTAAAAACTTCACTGAGGCTCATTTTCGTTTTACTTATTCTGGGAGGATACTCTTCATGTAAGAAGGGTAGTAGTAATGATAATCTTTTACCTCCTATATCAGGTAAAGCCGGAGAGGTTGTGCTAATTATGGACGACGAACTCTACGCAGGGAGTCTGGGAGATAGTATTGTCAATGTGTTAACTAAGGAGGAGATTGCATTGCCACAATCGGGGATGCAAGGTGCTGAACCTATTTTTGATCTTGTTCAAATACCACCACTTGCCTTTAGCAACGTATTTAAATCCCATCGAAATATTATAAGTATTAAAATAAATCCTGATCTGGAAAAGGCCGTTATTAAAGTAGATAATAATTATTGGGCTTTTCAGCAGCTTTACATCAGGATGGAAGGTCCTGATAAGAAATCGCTGGCTGAGCTTATCTATAATAAAGATGATTTCCTGGTTCAGACAGTGAGGAATGCTGAAATTGACAGACAGGTCTATCTCAATAATAAGTTTGAGAATACAGAATTGTACAGAAGTCTTCTTGCCAAACATAAAATTATAACACATTTCCCCAAGGGCTTCGAGGCACGTGTTGATTCGAGCAATTTTGTTTGGATACAGCATGATCCAATGGATATGATACAGGGAGTTCTGATTTGGGATTATCCATATGGTAGCGAAGACCAGGTGGATTTTGCCCCTCTTATCGCGGAGCATGATAAAATACTGAAGCATAATGTTCCGGGTGGTATAGATGGTTCTTATATGGCTATTGAATTTGAAGCCCCGATGTATAGCAATACCTTTGAACATAACGATCATTTCGTTCGGGAAATAAAGGGTCTGTGGCAGATGGAAAACGGATTTATGGGAGGCCCATTCGTGTCATGGACTTTTGTGGATGAAAAAAGGGACAGATTGGTTACCCTGTTCGGATTCGTTTATGCTCCTAAATACGAGAAAAGAAATCATATAAGAAAAGTTGAGAGCCTGCTAAGAACAGTCGACTTTCCAGATTAGTGCACTCGTTCAAAAATCTGATTTCTCTGGTAGGGCTTAAACCCCGCTTCTTTTATGGCGTTTTGTATCCCCTCAGCATCCATTTTATTTTTGGCACCTGCAGCAGAGACAACATTTTCCTCGATCATGATGGAACCAAAATCATCCGCTCCTGCATGAAGACCAAGCTGCCCTGTCTCTCTTCCAACTGTTAACCAGGAGGCCTGGATATGGTCGATGTTGGTAAGCATAATTCGGGAAATTGCGATTAGTCTCAGGTATGATCGCTCATCAGCCGAAGCGTTTATCCCATCCTGATCTTTCAATACCGTTCCTTCATCCATGAATGGCCAGGGTATAAAACTCAGAAAGCCATAATGTCCATCCGGCTTTTGTTTCTGGACCGCCCGGATTTTTATCAGGTGCTCAATCCTGTCTTCAGGCTTCTCTACATGACCATACATCATCGTGGCAGAGCTGGGGAAATTCAATAAATGAGCTACCCGCATTACTTCCAGCCAATCTTCTGTCGAGCATTTAGCTGAGGAGATTCTATTCCTGATACTATCAACCAATATCTCCGCCCCCGCTCCCGGGAGAGAGTCCATCCCCGCTTCTCTTAATGCTGTTAGAATCTCTGCAAAACCTGTTTTTTCCATTCTGGCTAAATGGACTATCTCAGGTGGGCCCAAGGCATGCAAGCGTAAATCAGGAAATTCTGCTTTTAACTTACTGAAGAGAGCCGTGTAGAAATTAAGCCCCAAGCGCGGGTGCATTCCACCTTGTAATAATAGCTGCTTTCCCCCCAAAGCATATAATTCATTGATTTTTTGTTTATACTGATCTATTGTTGTGATATACGCTTCTTCATCATTGGATTTTCGACAGAAATTACAAAACTTACAAAATGAAAAGCAAACATTTGTAATGTTCACATTACGATCAATAATCCATCCTACTTCATTACCTGGATGCTTCTTCTTCCTGATCTGGTGGGCTGTGTGAAAAAGTAATGCGTCGGGAGCATTCTGATATATTTGCATCCCTTCATCAAACTCGAGTTGCTTACCATCAATAGCCTTGCTCAATATATCTTCAATGTTATTCATACCTATCCTGAATAAATCCTGCGAAGTTAGCTGATTTAAAACTGCTGCACATAGTATTGGGTCAGAATTTATTATTTTTACAAGCTAAATAAAAAAAATTGAGTGATGGATATTAGCAGGCTTGATAGCAGGGTATTAAACTCAACGTGTATATTTTTGGTCGATAATGAAATAGATCTGTCTGGTTGGGGAGTAAGTAAAGAAGAGTTAGCCTTTTTGGAAAACTACCGACAAAAGGAACAAAGACTGATATTTATCAATCGACTTAGCTACTGGATGGGCTTTCTTTATCCTGATAATAAGAAAAAAGGTAGTGCTCTTGATGAATCCTATCGCCTTGATGGAGCGGAAATTCAACAGTGGGCAGTTAAAAATAAGTTGTCGTCAATTCAGATTGAAGATCTTTCCGATGATGCCAATAGGCTTATCTTAGTAGGCGAAGGATTGGCGCTGAAGAATTACCAGTTCATCAAGTACTTCTCAGAACCGGAAAAAAAGCAGAATAGCCTTACCGAAGTCAATCTAATTGGGGCTGGTGAAAACCTGGTAGCTGAACTTAAAGTACTTATCCAGTCGGTTTATTTTGCAAGAGATCTTATTAATGAACCCTTGTCTACCCTTAATGCGCCACGTCTGGCTGAGGAGATAAAATTGCTGGGAGTGAAAACAGGGTTCTCTGTTGAAATTTTTGATAAGGCAAAAATTGAGGCTCTTAAAATGGGTGGATTGCTGGCCGTTAATAAGGGTAGTATTGATCCTCCCCGATTTTGTATCCTCAGCCACGAACCTGAAAAGCCAGTTAATGAGAAGGCTCTCGTTCTGGTGGGCAAAGGAATAGTGTACGACACCGGCGGCATGAGCCTTAAACCAACCCCCAATAGTATGGACTATATGAAGTCCGATATGTCGGGAGCTGCCGCTGTGGTTGGTCTAATGTACGCAATTTCAGATTTGAACTTGCCGGTAAGAGTTATTGGCTTGATCCCTGTAACAGATAACAGACCTGATGGTAATGCTTATGTGCCGGGAGATATAATAAAGATGCATAATGGTTCCTTTGTAGAAGTCTTAAATACCGATGCAGAGGGCCGTATGATTCTTGCCGATGCTTTGAGTTATGCTAATAAATACAATCCTGATCTGGTGATCGATTTGGCAACACTAACAGGCTCTGCGGCTGTAGCGGTTGGGACAATTGGTACGGTTGCAATGGGAACAGCGGATGATAAGGTGTTTAATAAGTTATCTGAAGCGGGCGATTCAACTTATGAAAGAGTAGTGCGCTTTCCATTATGGGAAGAGTATGGTAAGATGCTGGATTCGGAAAATGCTGATATGAAAAATATCGGTGGCAGGGATGCAGGAGCAATCACTGCAGGTAAATTTCTTGAGAAATTTACATCTTACCCCTGGATCCACCTGGATATAGCTGGCCCTGCATTTATACATGCCCATGATGGTTACAGAACCATAGGTGGGACAGGAACAGGCGTGAGATTATTACTCGATTTTATCAAAAGAAATTATTTATCAGAATAAATAAAGGAGCTGAAATGGAAAATTTGATACGTGTTGGAATAAGCCATGGAGATGTAAACGGTATTGGCTATGAGGTTATAATCAAGACTCTACTCGATGCCCGCCTAATGGATGTTTGCACCCCCATTGTATATGGCTCTTCAAAGGTGCTTGCTTATCACAGGAAAGCTTTGAACATTGACAATTTTTCCCTTAATACAGTGATGGAAGCTAGAGAGGCGAACCCCAAGAGAGCTAGCATTATTAATTGTGTTGATGATTCAATAAGAGTAGAATTAGGGAAGCCTTCAAAAATGGCAGGTGAGGCTGCTTATATGGCATTGGAGAAAGCTGTACAGGATCTGATGGAACACCAAATAGATGTTCTGGTCACAGGGCCAATAAATAAATCAACAATCCAACAACATGGATTTGAATTCCCTGGGCATACAGAATATTTGCAAACAAGATTTGAAGAGAAGGAAGCTTTGATGCTGATGGTTAGCCCTAATCTAAAAGTTGGCGTGGCGACCGGGCACATACCCCTGGTGGATGTTCCTGGTGCACTTAATCAGGAGTTGATAATGAGGAAGCTTCGCTTGATGAACGCTACTCTTCAAACCGATTTTAACATCAGGAAACCCAGAATAGCAGTGTTGGGTCTTAATCCTCATACTGGGGATATGGGCTTGATAGGTAAAGAAGAAATTGAAATTATTGAACCCGCTCTAAAACAGGCACGTGAGGAGAATATTGTTGCTCTTGGACCTTATTCTGCCGATGGATTGTTTGGTACTGCAAACTGCTCACGATTTGATGCAGTTTTGGCAATGTATCATGACCAGGGACTGGCTCCTTTTAAGGCAATAGCTTTTGAATCAGGAGTGAATTTTACTGCCGGTCTTCCTGTAATAAGAACATCCCCTGCTCATGGTACAGCCTTTGAGATAGCTGGTCAGGGTAAAGCTAACCCTGAGTCGATGAGACAAGCAATATATCTCGCTGTAGATACTTTTAAAACAAGAAAAGCCAATAGAGAATTAGAGAGGAATTCTATTTCATCCTCCTAACCAGGATGGGTGTAAAGTGAAGGGAGAAAATTAAATGGCAGTATTTGAATATATAAGTGGCAAACTGGTTGATGTTTCACCTGCCGCCGCAATAATAGATAAGTCTGGCCTTGGGTATTTCGTGAAAATATCTCTGAATACCTACTCAAAGATTAGAAAGGAAAGTGAAGTTAAGCTTTTTATCCATGAAGTTATCAGGGAAGATAGCCATGACCTTTTCGGTTTCTATGAGCCTGCCGAAAGGGAGCTTTTTCAACTTTTAATAACAGTAAATGGGGTGGGTGCAAATACGGCTAGAATGATGTTGTCGTCTATACCCCCATCCGATTTGCAAAAAGCGATTCTTACTGAAGACGTTAACCTGATAAAAAGTGTTAAAGGTATTGGCGCCAAGACGGCTCAAAGAATTATTATTGACCTGAAGGATAAACTGGGCAAAGTTGGGGAAAGCACTCAAATTTTCGCAGGAATGGACAATACTGTTCGTGAAGAAGCGTTATCTGCATTAGTTATGCTTGGGTTTGGGAAAAGTGAAACTGTTAAGGTTCTGGATAAATTACTGACTTTAGAACCAGATTTGGGGGTCGAGGTCTTGGTTAAAACGGCTCTTAAAAGATTATAAACGCAGCTCCTTGAATAATATATGCAAAAAAAGAATCACTCATTTTATATTCTCCCATTAGCTATTTTGCTGTTTGTTACAGCAATCCTGACTGTTAGCTCCAGCACAGTTACTGCTCAGGTGAATACTGGTCTGAATGAAGGTAGTGCGGCCCAGGATACTGCAATAAAGCTGAGGTATCCCTTTAAAGATCCTTGGGTACATCCATATTCAACATCAGGATATGGTTCCCCCTTGTTTTTAAAACTGCCAAATAATATACAATCCAAAGTTGAATATGATCCTGATGCAAATGAGTACACGATCCAGAGGAAAATGGGAGAGCTGGATTTCAGGGATCCCTTTACACTGGATTTTGATGCGTATAGGCAATATGATTTTCAACGCTCTATGGATAGCTATTGGCAGACCAGGGTGAGGGGAGAAAGCTTTGAAAGTCAGTCGTCTCTAATTCCAAAACTGTATGTTGGAGGTGAAGCTTTTGATAGAATATTTGGGTCGAATACTATAAATATTACACCACAGGGATCAGCCGAGCTTATTTTCGGTGTTCAGGTGAATTATACTGATAATACTGCTCTTCCAGAGAAGGTAAGAAGAAATACAACATTTGATTTTGATAACAAAATTCAAATGAACGTCTCCGGACAAATTGGAGACAAGCTCGAACTTGGCATTACATACAACACAGAGGCTACTTTCAATTTTGAGAATAAAACCAAAATCGCGTACACTGGTAAGGACGATGAGATAATCAGAAAAATAGAGGCTGGTAACGTAAACCTGCCCCTTTCCGGATCTCTAATAACCGGTAGTCAGAGCCTTTTTGGTTTGAAAACAGAGTTGCAGTTCGGTCGTCTAACAGTAACAAGTATCTTCTCTCAACAGGAGGGCCAAACTCAAACTATTGACGTAGAGGGAGGTGGTGTTACAAATGAAGTGGAGATCAGGGCTGATGATTATGAAGCTAATAAGCACTTCTTTCTGTCACAATATTTCAGAGATATTTATGATAAATCTCTGCAAAATCTGCCAATAATTAATTCTGGTGTCAATATTACTAAAGTTGAGGTTTGGGTAACAAATAAGAATAACAATTTTGATGATTCCAGGAACCTGGTTGCTTTTCTTGACCTAGGTGAGGGGAATTTACCGGGTGACACAAATATATTTAATAATGATTTTGTAAAGTATAATTCATCATCCAGATACCCATCTAACAGTACCAACGATTTGTATCAGAATATAGTTGATAATTATTCCTCAATAAGAGATATAAGCCAGGTGACTGGTACTTTGGCTCCACTAGCGTCATACAATTTTTCTGCGGGTCAGGATTATGAGAAAATAGAAAACGCCAGAAAGCTTCAATCAACAGAATATGAGATAAATACCAAGCTGGGATATATCTCCCTTAGTCAGGGCTTAAATGCAGATGAAATTCTGGCTATTGCCTTTGAATATACCATTGGGGGTAATGTATATCGTGTGGGTGAATTTTCTAATGAGGTAAATAAAGATGATGAGTCTGATGCACCATCACTGATCCTTAAATTATTAAAGGGAACAAACCTGGCACCTGGGCTTCCTACATGGGATCTGATGATGAAAAATATCTATTCCATGCAGTCGAGCCGTATTAGCCAGGATGAGTTTATGCTTGATGTTCTCTATCAGAATGATAAAACAGGAACTGCAAATAACTATATCGAGGCTGGGGCTATCGACGGGGAAATATTATTGTCGGTCCTTAATCTTGATAATCTTAATTCCCAACTGGATCCGCAACCTGACGGACGTTTTGACTTTGTAGATAAGGTGACAATCAATTCCACAAAAGGAAGAATTATCTTTCCGGTGCTGGAGCCATTTGGCAGTTACCTTCGAGAGAAAATTGAAAATGGAAATCCAGCGTTTAGAGAGGATGCTGATACATATGTGTTCCAGGAATTATATGATGAGACACAAAGCACTGCCAGGCAGATCGCTGCTAAGAACAAATTCCTGATGTCGGTTAGATACCGTTCTTCGAGTAGTTCCGAAATCAGGCTAAACGCTATCAATGTGCCGCAGGGCTCAGTCATTGTTACTGCCGGTGGAATGAAATTAGTTGAGAATTCGGATTTCACCGTTGATTACACTTCCGGTATTGTAAAGATTATAAATGAAGGATTACTTGAGTCGGGAACACCTATCAAGATAACCCTGGAAAGCCAGGCTATGTTTGGAATACAGTCGAAGACAATGCTGGGTACGCATTTTGATTACCGCATCAATCGCGACTTCAATGTTGGTGGTACTTTTTTGCATCTCAAGGAACGCCCTCTTACCAATAAGGTTAATATAGGTCAGGAGCCAATTTCAAATACTATTTGGGGCTTTAATACTAACTATAAGGGCAGGGCTCCATGGCTGACAAAAGCTATTGACTTCCTCCCCTTGATTGAGACAAAAGAGGAGTCATCTGTGACTTTCACGGGTGAATTTGCACAGCTTGTTCCCGGACATAGCAAGGTGATTCAGGAAGAGGGAGAATCTCTGATTGATGATTTTGAGGGTAGTGAAACATCTATTGATGTTAAGCCGAGGCAACAATGGGTATTGGCCAGCACACCATTGGGCCAGCCCACTGAATTCCCCGAAGCTGATCTCAGTAATAATCTGGCATATGGTTTCAACCGTGCCAGATTAGCATGGTATCAGATCGATCCCCTTTTCTTACGTAATAACTCTACTACACCTAGCCATATTGCCAATAATCCACTGGAGCAAAACAGTCATTATGTCCGCGAGATTAGAGAACAGGAGATTTTCCCATATAAGGAAAGTCCTAATAATTTCCCTTCATACATCTCTGTCCTAAATCTAGCTTACTACCCAAGGGAGAGAGGCCCTTATAATTTTGATGCACGTCCTGGAAGCCTTTCTGCAGGTGTTAATGAGGATGGTTTGCTTCGTATGCCTGAAACTCGATGGGCCGGTATCATGAGGAAACTGACCACTAATGACTTTGAATCTGCTAACGTTGAATATATCGAGTTCTGGATGATGGACCCTTTCGCCGAAGATACTCTAAACGATATCAAAAGAGATGATATGGATCCGGGCTTGTTTTTTAATCTTGGGAGCGTATCTGAGGATATCCTTAAGGATGGAAGGAAAAGTTTTGAGAACGGTCTGCCGGTTGATGAGGAAGTGGTATATGTCGACACAACAAGCTGGGGTCGTGTACCTGTAACCCAGTCTTTCGTTAATGCATTCGATAATCAGAGCTCTTCAAGGCTTTACCAGGACGTTGGATTGGATGGGCTAAATGATGACGATGAGAGATCTTTCTTCCAAACTTTTTTGGATTCCCTGGAAAGTATCGTTAACCCAGGCTCTCAATCTTATCAAAATCTTCTGCTGGATCCGGCATCAGATAATTTCCACTATTACAGAGGATATGATTTTGATGAGCAGCAACTGGGTATTCTTGATCGTTATAAGTTGTTTAATGGCCTCGATGGTAACTCTCCAAATCCAGAGTACACAGATGAAAATTATCCAACCCAGTCATCAAGCTTACCTGATGTTGAAGATATAAATATGGATAATACCCTCAGCGAAGCTGAGTCCTATTTCCAGTATAAAGTTAGTTTGCGCAAAGACGACTTTAAGGTTGGTGAGAACTATATTACAGATGCAATAGTTGGCAAAAATGACGAAGGCGACCCTGTTACCTGGTATCAGTTCAAGGTTCCAATCTATGAACCGGAAAAAACTGTGGGTAGCATACAGGACTTTAAATCTATCAGGTTTATGCGTATGTTCCTTAAGGGAATCAGTGATCAGATGATATTGCGTTTTGCTACTCTGGAACTTGTCAGGGGCGACTGGCGGAAATATAACCTGAGTATGTTGGAAGGTACAGAGATGCTTACAACACCTGAATATACTAGAGGGAAGTTCGAGGTTTCTTCAGTTAATATTGAAGAGAATGGCAACCGATATCCGGTTAATTATGTCCTTCCTCCTGATGTGTCCAGAATCACAGATCCAACAAATCCTCATATGATTCAGCAAAATGAGCAGTCAATTGCTCTTAAAGTTGAAGATCTGGAAGATGGGGATGCCAGAGCAGCCTATAAGAATGTTTCTTTTGACTTCCGACAGTATAAGAAATTACAAATGTTTGTTCATGCTGAGGCATTGGATGAGACCGAACTCCAGGATAATGAACTCAGGGCTTTCATAAGAGTTGGGTCCGATTATACTCAAAACTATTATGAATATGAAGTGCCTTTGGCTTTAACCCCACATATAGCACACCCCGTTAAATATGATCAGAATAGTCCGATTGACAGAGAGATTGTATGGCCTGAACAAAACAATATAGATATAGTATTAGAGGTCTTCCAGCAAGTTAAGCAGTTGAGAAATGATGCGATGCGAGTTGCAGGTTCAATAATCGACCTTAACTCCGTCTATG
>CAYUNU010000058.1:0-13431 GCA_964446195.1 uncultured Porphyromonadaceae bacterium
ATGTATTAGTGGCTATGAATCCAGCTGCACTGAAAGCAAACTTCAGGTGGATAAAGCCAGATGGTATTATTATATCGGACCGGGATGCATTTGATGAGAAAAATATTGTCAAAGCGGGTTACAACGAGGATCCATTTTCTGAAGAGCCAGTTGATGGAATTCAGGTTATACAAGCACCAGTGTCCAGCATGACGAAGGAGGTTTTGAAGGATATTGGGCTTGACCAGAAATCTATTCTGAGGTGTAAGAATATGTTTGCTTTAGGAATCGTTAGTTGGCTCTATGATAGGCCTCTAGACCATTCTGTTGCTTTTTTTAATAAGAAATTTGCTAAGAAGCCCATCCTGATTGAGGCAAATACAAAGGTTCTGAGGGCCGGTTATCATTATGCAGAGAATATACAGGCTTTTACTAATTCTTTTAAAGTTAGGCCGGCTGATATCTCTAAAGGTACTTATAGGAATATCAATGGAAATACAGCAACTGCCTGGGGGCTTCTTGCCGGAGCAGAGAAAGCCGGATTAAATCTTTTTCTAGGATCTTATCCAATTACCCCAGCAACTGGAATTCTTGAAGACCTAGCTGCCAGAAAAGATTTGGGCGTTAAGACTTTTCAGGCCGAGGATGAGATTGCGGGGATATGTACTGCAATTGGCGCTAGCTATGCTGGATCGCTCGCCGTTACAACTACTTCAGGACCGGGTCTTGCTTTAAAAGCTGAGGCAATTGGTCTGGCTGTAATGACTGAATTACCTTTGGTTATAGTAAATGTGCAAAGGGGAGGCCCATCAACTGGTTTGCCAACAAAAACAGAGCAAGCAGATCTAATGCAAGCTTTATACGGTAGGAATGGTGAAAGCCCTGTTGTTGTAATTGCTGCTTCCTCACCTAGCAACTGTTTCCAGTATGCTTTTGAAAGTGCAAAAATAGCCGTAGAGCATATGACTCCTGTTATTCTTCTTACTGATGGGTTTCTTGCAAATGGTTCTGAGCCATGGCGAGTTCCTAAAATGGCAGATTACCCAGAAATTAAGGTACCTAGCTGATGCACAAAATTGGCAACCATATGACCGTGATGAGGATACTCTGGTTAGAACTTGGGCCGTTCCTGGCACCAAGGGGGTTGAGCATCGGGTTGGTGGACTCGAAAAAATGGCTGGCTCAGGTAATGTTTCTTATATTCCTGAAAATCATGAATACATGGTTGAGGTTCGAGATAAAAAGGTGAAGAATGTGGCTAATTCACTTCCTGAGCAGATAATAATTGGAGATGAAGATGCTGATGTTCTTGTGATAGGATGGGGAGGTACTTTTGGACATCTTGCTACTGCTGTCTCTGAAATACGAAGAGAAGGTAAAAAAGTGGCTCTAGCTCATTTTAATTATATAATGCCATTGCCAAGGAATACCGGTGAGGTGCTTAGTAAATTCTCAAAGCATATTGTATGTGAGCTTAACCTTGGCCAGTTTGCCAATTATCTAAGGATGCAGTTCCCCGAATACAACTATAAACAATTTAATAAAGTACAGGGATTGCCTTTCATCATAAAAGAACTTAAAGACGCTATTCTTAAAGAAATAGGGGAGGAGTAAAAATGGATATCAAAGAACTCACAGCAGCTGATTATAAAAGTGATCAAATGGTTCGGTGGTGTGCCGGATGTGGTGATCATGCAATTTTGAATTCTATACAGAAAGCACTTCCCCAGTTGGGATATAAACACGAGGATGTGGTTTTTATCTCTGGGATAGGATGCTCTTCCAGGTTTCCGTACTATATGAATACCTATGGTTTTCATGGTATACATGGTCGGGCTGCAGCAATTGCCTCAGGAACTAAAATTGCAAATCCAAATTTAAGTGTTTGGATGATTTCTGGAGATGGCGATTCACTGGCAATTGGAGGGAATCACTTTATTCATCTGGTAAGACGCAATGTGGATATCAACCTGATCCTGTTTAATAATCAGATTTACGGTTTAACCAAGGGACAGTATTCTCCTACTTCCAAGAAAGGGGCAGTGACAAAAACTTCTCCATTTGGTACTGTGGAGCGGCCTTTTCAACCAGGTTCCTTGGCGATAGGTGCTCGTGGAACATTTTTTGCCAGAGCAATTGATGTTCAGGTAAAATTATCAACAGATATATATCTTGAAGCTGCACGACACAAAGGAACATCTGTGGTTGAAGTTCTGCAAAACTGTGTAATTTATAACGACCAGATCTGGAATGAAATAACAGATCGTCAGTTTAGAGATGATAGAGTAATCCTTCTGGAACATGGTAAACCAATGATTTATGGCAAAGATCGTGACAAAGGATTAATGTTGATAAACAATGAGTTAGAAGTGGTTAGGTTGGGTGATGGTATAAGTGAAGATGATCTTTTGGTGCACGATGCTCATACTCATTTTGCCGGTTTACATGTGTTATTAGCAAACATGTCTTACCCAGAATTCCCTGTGGCTCTCGGAGTTATTAGAGCTTTTAGCGGTTTACCTACTTACGATGAGGAAATGGAATCACAGATTGAGTTTATAAAAAAAGATGCCAAAATAAAATCAGTAGATGACCTACTTAATTCAGGTGGCACCTGGGAGATTACCTGAAAATGAATTGATTTTTGAAAAAGAGGAGGCTGATGGCCTCCTTTTTTTGTATGGTGAGGCTTTCTGACTAAATTCGTGGCTGTCATTGATAGTTATATGGAAAAGAAAAAATCAAACATACATGACCTTGAGTCATTATTAGCCCAGCATACAGAAAGGGTAAAGGAGTTAATGACTATCAACAGGACAACTGCCCTGATAACCGAAGGGAAGCCTGTTGATGAAACTCTACGTCAGATAGCTCTGATATTGCCCAGGGGATGGCAATTCCCTCAAAACACCTGTGCCTGTATTGTATACGGTTCAAAGGAGTATAAAAGCCTGCGATTCCGTAAAACACAGTGGTCTCAGAAGCAGGAATTTACTACAGTTGATGGGAGCAATGGAGTTATAGAGGTGTATTATGATCAACAATTTCCAGAATCAGACGAAGGCCCGTTCCTGAATGAAGAGCGAAACCTTATTGGCTCAATTGCGGCTATGGTTGGGGCCTATCTGAATAGTGTGCTTGGCACAACAACGATTGAACCGGCACGCAAACAGGAAAAATACAGATATAAGAAAATAATCTATAAGGAATCATTTAAAGACAGCAGGGAGCTTCTTCAGAAATTTCTTAATAAGCAAACTGCTGATAAGAATATTTTTCATGACCTGATGAGGTTTAAGGTACAGGAAATCCTTCTTGTTGCTACTCTTTATGATACATTTATTCTGGAAAATGAAGATAGATTTTTTGAGCAGGCTATGGGGGAAATTTATCACCTGAGCCTTTCATCTCTTCCCAGAATTACTGGTGTAACCTCACCTCAGGCAGCTATGGCTATTTTGAAGGAAAGGGACTTCGATTTCATCGTTCTGATGGCTGGAATGGATACACAGGGTTCTATTAATTTGTCGAAAAGGGTAAAAAAGAATTATCCCGAAATGCCGATAATGTTTTTACTTAATAATAATAGTAAGGTCGGGTTATTTGAAAACTATCAGACTAATATCCCTTCAATCGACAGATTGTTTATCTGGAATGGCGATTCAAAGATATTTTTTGCAATGGTGAAGTTACTAGAGGATAAGGTAAACCTCGAAAACGATACTAAGATTGGACTTGTTAGAACAATACTGCTTGTTGAAGATTCTCCCCGCTATTACTCCCGATACCTACCAATGCTCTATACATTGGTGTTCGAACAGACGCAGGATCTGATTTCTGAGGCAAACACAAATGAACTGGATAAGATTTCTCGGATGAGAGCAAGGACAAAAATAATCCTTGCTTCCAATTATGAAGAGGCTTTGTCGTATTTCATGAAATATCAGAATTACATGGCATGTGTTATATCTGATGTGAAATTCAACAGGGCTGGTGAAATAGACAATACAGCAGGTATCAGCTTTCTTAAATTTGTCAATTCTCATAGACCCGATTTGCCAACTATCCTGCAATCATCAGATCCCCAGTATGATTCAATTGCGGTTGAATTAAAGTCCACCTTTATGAATAAAAATTCAGATACTCTTTTGCAGGATTTGAAAACCTTTATTACGTACTCACTGGGATTTGGACACTTTATATATAGGGATCACGAGGGACGAAAAATTGCAGTGGCGAAATCTATGAAAGATTTTGAGAAACAACTTAGAATTATTCCTGATGAATCAATATTGTACCATGCTTTGAAAAACCATTTCTCATTATGGCTTATGGCAAGAGGTGAGATTCAATTGGCAAAGATTATTAACCCTATCAAAGCATCCGATTTTAATTCTCCGAAAGAACTAAGGGAGTATATTCTTGATGTTATTCAAAATTACAGAATAGATATTGATAAGGGAAAGGTTGTTAATTTTGATGAATCAGCAATTCTTGACTGGCGTAATATTGTGAGCTTCGGTACAGGATCGCTAGGAGGAAAAGGTCGTGGACTTGCTTTTATTAGTACGCTGATCAATAATCTTGATTTCTCGGAAATCATCCCTGATATTTTTATAAGAAATCCTCGAACCGGAATAATAGGTACAGATGAATACGAAATTTTTATGGAGAGGAATAATCTGCTTCACCAGGTATTACATGAGGATGATTACTCAAAGGTTAGAAGCCTGTTCCTTAAAGGAGAACTATCATATGAGCTGAAGAAAAAATTAAAAATATTTGTGAGGCTGATAAATAAGCCTCTGGCAATTAGATCATCTAGTATTTTTGAAGATTCTCTGTTGCATCCCTTTGCCGGAGTTTTTGAAACCTATATGCTCCCAAATTCACATTCTGATTTTAATGTTAGATACAGGCAATTGCAAGATGCTGTAAAAATGGTTTATGCATCAATTTTCTCCGAACAATCACGAACATATTTTGAGGCAGTAAATTTTAGAATTGAGGAGGAAAGGATGGCAGTTATCATCCAGGAAATGGTGGGAGACTATTATGGTGAATATTATTATCCTCATATAAGTGGAACTGCTCAGTCGTATAATTTTTATCCGGTTTCCCATATGAAACCTGAAGATGGTTTTGCTGTTATAGCCGCAGGTTTGGGTCGTTATGTGGTAGAGGGAGAAAAAGCATGGCGCTTTTGCCCAAAATATCCTAATGTTCAGATTTCATCAATAAAAGATATCTTAAAATCTTCTCAGGTAAAGTTTTATGCAACTCATGTTGCTCTTACTGATTTGGATTTATTGAAAGGAGAAGAGGTGGGATTGGTCAAGCTTGATATATCAGAAGCTGAAAAACATGGATCGTTAAAACATCTGGCATCCGTATATGATCCGAATAATGATATGCTAACAGCCGGTCTTGATTCAGCTGGGCCAAGGGTAATGAATTTTGCTAATATTCTACAGTATAATTATATCCCTTTGGCCAAAACAGTGGAGGTTTTGCTGGATGTAGTTAAGGAAGCCCTTGGTACTCCAATTGAAATTGAATATGCTGTTGACCTTAACAAAGATACTCAATTCAGGGCTTCTTTTTACCTGCTACAAATTAAACCAATGGTTGGCAAAGAAGATGATTATAAAATCGATTTGGGAGAAGTGGACTTTGAAAATGCTGTTTTATATGCTGAAAAGAGTCTTGGAAATGGACGCATCAAGTGCATTCGTGATGTTATTTTTGTTGAGCCTGCGCGCTTTAATAAACTAAAGACTGAAGAAATGGCCGCCGAAATTGAGGAAATCAATCAACAGTTTCGTAAGGAAAACAAAAATTACATACTTATTGGCCCAGGCCGCTGGGGGACTCAGGATAAATTTATTGGAATCCCTGTAAACTGGGCCCAGATAACTAATGCAAAAGTTATTGTTGAGACTGATTTGGAAGATTTTCCCTTGGACGCATCTCTGGGAAGTCATTTTTTCCATAATGTAACATCAATGAATGTTGGATATTTTTCAGTTCATTCCGGTGGCAAAAATTTCATCAACTATGATGTGTTGAACCAGCAGGAACTGATAGTTGATAGAAAATATTTTAAACATGTTCGCTTTGAAAAACCTTTGGATATTGTGATGGATGGTAGAAAGAGAAAATCGGTTATTAATCTTGGCGACAGTGCTTGTGAAGAGGATTCAGAAATAAATATTTAAAATAACTTTGGTGGAGGATATTCAAAAATTTTCAGGAAATGCTCTTGACTTCGGCGAGGCTGAATTTGACAGCCTTATGAAATCCCGAGTCTACAGGGTATTAATAATTTGTAGTAATTATGATTATTTCATGCTTGAAGAAGATGGTCGGATTGATGAACAGATCTTTAATGAATATGTGTCGCTAAACCTGCGCTATCCACCCATATTTGTTCATGCTGAGTCGGCCCGCCAGGCATTTGATCTGCTGGATCGAGAGAATATTGATCTTGTTATTAGCATGCTTAGCGTAGCTGAAATGGATGCATTTGGCCTTTCCAAAGGGATAAAAAATGAATATCCGGACATTCCTATTGTTGTGCTAACTCCCTTTTCAAGAGAGGTGTCATTAAAGCTTTTAAGAGAAGATCTTAGTGCTATTGACTATGTTTTCTCCTGGCTTGGTAATGCCAATATTCTTCTGGCAATTATTAAGCTAATTGAGGATAGGATGAATCTGGCATATGATGTTGATACAGTGGGTGTTCAAACTATTTTGCTCATAGAAGATTCGGTAAGATATTATTCTGCTTACTTGCCAAATATCTATAATATTGTTTTTACCCAATCCAAATCATTTATGCAGGAAGGACTGAATGCACACAAGAAAATGCTAAGGATGAGAGGCAGGCCAAAAATTCTTCTCGCAACTAACTATGAGGAGGCTGTTCGATTATATGAGAGATACAAGGAGAATATGTTGGGCATAATATCTGATGTGTCATTCAGACGCAATGGAAAAAAGGAAATTGATGCAGGAATAACGTTTTGTAGTATGGTTAGAGAGGAAAACCCTTTTATGCCACTTCTAATTCAATCCTCAGACCTTGGTAATCAGGCCAAGGCCATGGATATAAGGGCTAGTTTTATTCATAAATATTCCAAAACACTAGAGATTGAACTCAGGAATTTTATGAAGCGATATATGGCATTTGGAGTTTTTGTTTTCCGCCTTCCAACCACTTTTGAGGAGGTGGGTAGAGCTTCTAATCTCAAAGAAATGCAGGAAGTAGTAATGAAAATTCCCGAAGAATCCCTTGCTAATCATTTTAATAATAATGATTTTTCCAAGTGGCTCAATGCCAGGGCTTTTTTTCAGATAGCCCGCCACCTTAAGCATAAGACGCTAGATGATTTTGATAATGTGGAAGGGGCGCGTCAACATATCTACAATATTTTTGCCAGCTATCGTTTAGCCAAAGCAAGAGGAGTGATCTCTAAATTTGACAGGGAAAGGTTCGATGAATACATGCTCTTTTCAAGGATCGGGGAGGGCTCCTTGGGTGGAAAAGCCAGAGGTTTGGCTTTTATAGATTCATTTATAAAAAGGAACAAGTTATTTAATCGCTGGGATAAAGTCTTGGTTACTATACCCCGAACAGTTGTTCTATCGACAGAAATATTTGAGGAGTTTATGGATCAGAACAACCTCTGGAGAGTGGCAACCTCAAAGCTTTCGGATGACCAGGTGTTAAATCTCTTTATAAATGCTACTTTGCCGGTTAGAATCAAAGGGGATTTAATAGCTTTTACTAAAGTTGCTCGCGGACCTATAGCAATAAGATCTTCAAGTTTGCTGGAAGATAGTCACTATCAGCCATTTGCAGGAATATATAGCACCTTTATGATTCCAAAAACCGAATCAGATCCAAGTAGAATGATACAAATGCTTGACCAAGCAGTAAAATCAGTTTATGCTTCGGTTTATTTTAAATCATCCAAAGCCTATATGGCTGCAACACAGAACTTAATAGATTCTGAAAGGATGGCTATAATACTACAAGAAGTTTGTGGAACTCGGTATGGAAATAAATATTATCCCACAATTTCTGGTGTTGCACGGTCAATTAACTTCTATCCTATTGGTCAGGAAAAACGTGAAGATGGAATTGCAAAGATTGCTTTCGGACTTGGCAAGATGATTGTAGAGGGTGGCGTCTCTTTAAGATTCTCCCCAAAGCATCCTAAAAATATTCTGCAGGTTTCATCACCAGATGCTGCGATAAGGGAAACACAAAAAGAATTCTATGCCCTTGATCTTTTTTCTGACCATTTCCACCCCTCAACTGATGATGGGGTTAATCTCTTAAAACTTAAGATTAGGGAAGCTGAAAAGGATGGAGGCTTAAGACTTGTTGCTTCTAGTTATGATTTTGAAAATGATATGCTTAGAGATGATTTTCGTTTCAAAGGGAGAAAGGTTTTAACCTTTAATAATATACTTAAACATGAAACATTTCCTCTCGCTGATATTATTAATACCTTGTTGAAAATTGGTGAGCAGGAAATGAACAATCCTATTGAGATTGAGTTCGCAGTTAACCTGGATGTTCCAGATGGTCAATTACCAATTTTTAATTTTCTGCAGATCAGGCCAATTGTTCAGAACAATGACGCATTAAACTTTAATCTTCAAAAAGTTACACCAGAAGAAACTATTGTCTATTCTGAATCGGCTCTGGGAAATGGCATTCTTAAAGGTATAAATGATCTGGTTTATGTAAAACCAGAGTGTTTTCGTGCTGCCGATAGTCGTTATATTGCAGAGAAAATCGACAAGCTCAATGAGAAATTTGTTGACGAGGCAAAGAACTATATACTTGTTGGCCCGGGAAGGTGGGGGTCATCAGATCCATGGCTGGGCATACCTGTAAAATGGTCTCAGATTTCTGCAGCCAGGCTAATAGTGGAATCAGGATTAAAAGATTATCGAATTGACCCTAGTCAGGGTACTCATTTTTTTCAAAATTTAACCTCATTTAAAATTGGATATTTTACCATCAATCCTTATCTGAATGAAGGGGTTTTTGCTGTCGATTATCTTAATGAACAAATTGCGGTTTATGAAGATGAGTTCATAAGGCATATCAGATTTGAAAGCCCAATTTGTGTTTTGATTGACGGTCAGGCTAGCAAGGGAGTGGTGTACAAGGAGGGATATGGCCCTGCAAAAGATATAGATTGTTCCTCCTAATGAGGTTTTAATGCTTTGAAAATCTGAGTAAAATCATATATTTAAATGATTAATTACCTTTGATAAATCAAAAATACTCAGCTAATTTTACAAAAAGAAAATCAAGGGAGCATTATAATTTTTTTCCTTTGTTGTTAAGAAATAATACTTAAGTTATATGCAATGAATGTTGAAAGAATATTAATCGAATTAGAAAAGAAACACCCGGGTGAACAGGAATATCTGCAAGCAGTTAGGGAGGTTCTTGAGTCAATTGAAGAGGTCTATAATGAAAGCCCTCATTTTGAATCTGCCGGGATTATTGAGCGAATGATTGAACCTGACAGGATTTTAACTTTTAAAATCCCATGGGTGGATGATCAAGGAAAAGTTCAAGTAAACCTGGGTTACAGAATTCAGTTTAACAATGCTATTGGCCCTTATAAAGGGGGACTTCGTTTTCACCCTAGCGTTAATCTGAGTATCCTCAAGTTTCTTGGATTTGAGCAGATTTTCAAAAATTCACTTACAACTCTCCCTATGGGAGGAGCAAAAGGTGGTTCTGATTTCAACCCTAAAGGGAAATCTGATGCTGAAATTATGAGGTTTTCTCAAGGATTTATGCTCGAATTATGGAAGCTTATTGGACCAGAAACTGATGTTCCTGCTGGAGATATTGGAGTAGGTGGCCGTGAAATAGGATTTCTCTACGGTATGTACAGAAAATTGGCACGTGAGAATACCGGCGTGCTGACTGGTAAAGGCAGATCTTGGGGAGGTTCACTTATTCGTCCTGAAGCAACTGGTTTTGGGAATGTCTATTTTGCTAAGGAGATGCTTAAAACCCAAGGGGAAACTTTTGAAGGTAAAACAGTATGTGTCTCAGGTTTTGGTAATGTTGCATGGGGAGCTACCCTCAAAGCTACTGAGTTAGGAGCCAAAGTTGTGACAATTTCAGGGCCTGATGGCTATGTGTATGATCCTGATGGTATTAGTGGGGAGAAGATTGATTATATGCTGGAGTTGAGAGCTTCAAATAATGATGTTGTTCAACCTTATGCATTAGAATTTGGAGTTGAGTTTCATAAAGGCAAAAGGCCTTGGGAGGTTAAATGTGATATAGCTCTTCCTTGTGCAACTCAGAATGAGCTTGATGGTGATGATGCCAGGATGTTGATTGAGAATGGATGTAAATGGGTTAGTGAGGGCGCGAACATGCCTTGCACTCCCGAAGCAATCGATTTATTCCATGAGCATAAATTGCTCTTTGGTCCGGGAAAAGCGGCTAATGCAGGAGGTGTGTCTGTTTCAGGATTGGAAATGACTCAGAATTCTCAAAAGCTTAATTGGTCACGCGAAGAGGTTGATGCCAAGTTGCACCTGATCATGAAAGATATCCATGAGCAATGTGTTGAACATGGAACAGACCAATCAGGTTATGTTGACTATGTAAAAGGTGCTAATGTCGCAGGCTTCCTTAAAGTAGCAAACTCAATGCTGGATCAAGGAGTTATTTAGTAATTCAAATGCCTTAGTAATTTTAAATCTCGAGGCTTTTTACTATAGCTTCGCGATTTACCTTTTTAATCAGGCCCTGGAGAACTTTTCCGGGGCCTGATTCTATAAAATCGGTGGCTCCGTCTTCAAGCATATTCTGGGTTGTCTGAGTCCATCTAACAGGGCTGGTTAGCTGAGCAACAAGGTTCTTGCGTATCTCTCCAGGATCAGTATGAGGCAGAGCATCTACGTTCTGGTAAATAGGACATATGGGGGATGCTATGGGGGCTGCTGTAATTGCGGCAGCAAGCTTTTCACGCGCAGGCTCCATTAGAGGTGAATGAAACGCTCCGCCAACAGGCAATTTCAAAGCCCTTCTGGCTCCTTTTTCTAATAAGATCTCAATTGCCTGATCTATACCTTCATGGGATCCGGAAATAACTATTTGCCCAAGTGTATTATAATTGGCCGGAACAACCACAGCGTCAATACTACTGCATACTTGCTCAACTAATTCATTTTCCAGTCCAATAATTGCAGCCATGGTAGAAGGATTCATCTCACAGGCTGCCTGCATAGCAATGGCTCGTTGATAAACTAATTGGAGTCCATCTTCAAAACTAAGTGACCCTGCTGCTGTGAGGGCGCTAAATTCACCTAGACTGTGCCCGGCAACCATGTCTGGGGAAAACTCCTGACCGGCAACTTTTGCAAGAATAACAGAGTGTAGAAAAATGGCTGGCTGGGTAACCTTTGTCTGTTTGAGATCATCCTCTGATCCCTCAAACATTATTTTAGTAATAGAATAACCAAGAATTTCATCAGCTAGATGAAAAAGGTCCTTTGCTTCTGATGATTTTTCAAACAAGTCTTTACCCATTCCCGGGTACTGGGCTCCCTGGCCCGGAAAAACGAATGCACGCTTCATATTTAAAGTGTTTTTTGATTATCGATATATCCTGTTATTCCTAATACAATTTGGCGTTGATAAGGTGGATAAATTCCTCACGGGTAGCAGTTTTCAAAAAAGCCCCGGTAAAATCAGATGTAGTTGTCACAGAATTCTGCTTCTGGATACCTCTCATCTGCATGCACATGTGCTGTGCCTCAATAACGACTGCAACACCAAGTGGTTTCAGGGTGTCTTGTATGACGTCCCTAATCTGCGTAGTCAGCCTTTCTTGTACCTGAAGACGACGTGAATAGGCCTCAACTACCCTGGCAATTTTACTCAATCCGGTAATATAACCATTAGGTATATAGGCTACATGTGCTTTGCCAAAAAAAGGCAGAAGATGATGCTCGCACATAGAATATAAATCAATATTCTTTACCAGTACCATTTGCCTGTAGTCCTCCTTGAATAAGGCCGATCTTAATATTTCAACGGGATCCATCTCGTAACCCTGAGTGAGAAATTGCATAGCTTTTGCTACTCTTAAAGGAGTTTTTACTAAACCCTCCCTTTCTCCATTTTCACCCAGAAGGTTAAGAACCTCGCTATAATGGTCAGCAATGGCATTTGTTGTCTCGTCATTATAGCGCTCAATCTTTTGATATCCCTCTCCGTTATTATCGTGTAGTGTAAATTCCATTATTTCTAATTCATTTTTGGAAAAGTATGACAAAATAAAGACAAAAAATGTTTTAAAAAGGTAAATTAGTCAGATTAATTATTCTACATGAACCAATTATTAGTAGTATCTACTCAAAAAGAAATTCAACCTTTATTAAAAAGGTTAGATGTGCACCCAAAACCTTCCTCCTTCGGAATTATTGAGATTCGTGAAGATTTAGAGATCCTGATATCAGGAGTGGGCAGCCCTTCCACTATTTTTAATTTGACAAAAAGGCTGTTAACCAGGCATTTCGATAGAGTTGTTCAGGTGGGGGTAGCAGGTAGCTATAAGAATGATATTCCTGTGGGCAGCATTGTGGAGGTTGGGCAGGATTGCTTCGCAGATTTGGGGATAGATGATAATGGTACTTTTGTGCAGCTTTTTAATGCAGGATTAACTCCTTCGAATGATGACCCCTTTAATAAGGGCTTGCTGGTTAATCCCCTACAAAATACTCTGGGTTTTCCAATGGTGAATGCAATTACTATCAATACTACCTCAGGTAGTGAGGAATTGATAAAACAGAGAAAATCTGATTTTAATCCTGATATAGAAAGCATGGAGGGAGCTGCAGCCTTTTACGTGTGTCTGATGATGGGAATTCCAATCATACAGGTGAGATCAATATCTAATATGGTAGAACCTCGGAACAGAAAAGCCTGGAAAATGGATGATGCAATAACTAATTTGAACAACTGGCTGTTTAATTTTGTTAAATCTGGAAGAAGTGAATAACCCTTGAACCATTACTATGAATATTACAATAGGCTTTAGCACCTGCCCTAATGACACATTTATTTTTGATGCCCTTATAAATGGCAGGATCGATTCAAAAGGTTTGATCTTTAACCCGATTCTGGCAGATGTTGAGGAATTAAATACCAGAGCAAGACAAGGGGCGTTTGATGTGACAAAGCTCTCATATCATGCCTACGGTCATGTTGCTGATAAATACAAAGTATTGGACGCTGGAAGTGCTCTGGGTTGGGGGAATGGCCCTTTGGTAGTGAGTAAAAGAAAAATCTATCCTGATGAAGTGGAAAGTGTTAGAATTGCTATCCCTGGTGAGCTTACTACGGCCAATTTCCTGATGGGTTTTGCATTCCCGGATGCAAAGGATAAGAAA